>JAFNYE010000049.1 GCA_017383345.1 Alistipes sp.
CCGCGCTCAAGGAACTCGTTGGCTATAAGAATGGCTTGGTCAAGGAAGCCGCCGGAGTTATCGCGCAAATCGAGGATAAGGCTCTGCATACCCTGCTTGCGGAGGGTGTCGATAGATTTGGTAACCTCGTCGTACGAAGTGCGGGCAAATTGTGACAGGCGGATAAAGCCTATACGGTCAGTAAGCATAACGGTTGCCTCGACGCTGTTGAGCGGTATGGCGTCGCGTGTAACTGTAACCACTACAGGCTCGGTAATACCCTTGCGCTCAAGGCTTAGGTTGACCTTGCTGCCACGAGGACCACGCAGACGCTTCATAACCTCGCGCTGCGACATCTTTTGACCCGCAATGAGGGTGTCGTTGACCCTTATGATGCGGTCGCCCGCAACTACGCCCGCCTTTTGGCTTGGGCCTGAAGGGATGGTGTTGAGGACAATGACCGTGTCGGTTGCCATATTAAAGACCACGCCGATGCCGTCAAATTCGCCCTCAAGAGGCTCCTCTACCTCTTTGAAATCCTTTGCAGGGATATATGCCGAGTGGGGGTCGAGCTTGGAGATGATAGCGGGAATGGCCAACTCGGTGATAGAGTCGGCGGTAAGAGGCTCAATATACTCCTGCTCGATATATGACACAACGCTGCCGAGCTTGCCGCTATGTTGCGCCTCAAGCAGCGCACCAATTTGGCGGTTGGTCAGTCGGCGTCCGTGATTATTGCCAAAGAGCCATCCCATTCCGAAGAGTGAGATGACTATAAGGGCGGGGAATGCGTATCTCTGCAAAAATTTCATTTGTAAGTAAGTCTTAGTTAATATATCTCATATTGACAAGAAAAATGCTCTCTTACTATTAACTTTATAGCGCTATGGGCAGTTTTATTGTACAACTTGAGAATATCAAATTTTATTTAACTATTTGAAAAGTATAGTCAAGATTATATGTTCTTACATATAATTTATTGTCGATTACAGAGAAATAACTTGGTCCTTTGTCCAATAATATACTTGAGATGCGATTACCGCTCGCTTTGTCTATTACATATACATAATCGGCTTCATTTGAAAATCCATATCCTGTAAATATAACATCGTTATAAATGACAAAATTTGAATTGCAGGTAAGAGGTTTTGTTATCCACTTGATTGTTTGAGTGCATAAGTCTACTGCTACCAAATATGCATTGTAGCCCGATGATGATGCTGAGTATGTTGGATGGGATATGCAGGCGTACAAAGTATCATCTTCAATTTGAACTCCGCTCACGGATATATTTGTATATTCTACATCCTCTGGAGAGCTAAACTGTGAGACAGAAAATTTAGAGAAGTCAAGTGCATATCTGATCTCTTGGACAGAAGGGCTTGTGATTAGAATAAGCGTTGGATCAACGCCAAAGTAATCGTATTTTTTACCGTAATAAATAACGCTATACTGGTCAAATATATCTATGCTACGGCGATATAAGCCATTGCATTCAATAGGAACAATTGCCTCTATATTTTTGCTTGCGTTATTGCCACCAGGTGTAAATGTGTATGTCACACAATTAGCCATTCCTTTAGCATATTTTGTCAACCATACATCGTCATCGACAATATTGTTGGAAGATTTAGATAACAACTCAAGGTGTGTTCGTCCTGTTTTGTTACATTCTTTGTATAAACCATCAAAATTGACATTTGATAAAGTTACAACATCAACATTTGTTTTTTGGCAACTAAGGCAGAATATAAAGCTAAAAAGTGCTAAAATTTGTATGTGTAAAATAGATTTCATAGTAATTGTATTGTTGATTTTAGAAGTCTTGATGGTTTAATCTTAGCCGAACAATTTAACTTGTGTTCTTTAGTCTGAATTTTTACTTGTTCTTGAAGGTGTAGCTCAAGCCAACGCCCAACACAATCTGTGTCTGGAGCGACTTGCACTGCGCCTTGTTGTAGTACATCTGGAAGTAGAACTGTGTTGAGAAGTACTTTGTAGCCTTGATATCAACAGTATGCTCCCAGCGCACATTTGGTGCGATATGCTCAAGGTTGAGCTCTTTGTAGGCACCAGTCTGCTGGCTAATCTCGTTAATCCAACCATAGAATGAGTAGAAGGTGGTGCGGTAGCGTATAATCTGCTTAGCGCCAAAGGTGCGGTCAAAGTCGAGCTGAATAGACGAACCACCCTCGTAGCGAGAAGTACCGTTTGCAATAGTCAGACCATAAACATAAGGGGTGTTGCGCTCAGCCTCGGTCATCTGATTGCGGAGGTTAAAGTCGGCATCTGCACCGAACTTGTCGGCGAAGAATTGACGCTTGATAGTCTCGCTGGTAACATAGGTTGCGCTCAAAGAGATAGGCGCAAGGTTGACCTTGATAGGGAATTTAGGCTTTGGGCATACATAGGTAAAACCGAGCGATATGTTGAGGTATGCAGGGGCAAAGAAGCGGCTCACACGCTGGTAGTTGCCATTTATACCATTGGCAAACTGCGAACGGAGCGATGCGATAGCACCGAAGTTCCACTGGTCTGAGATTTTGTATGCCGGAGCGGTTGAGATAAACCACTCGTCCTGGCTCTTGGTCCAATCTTTAGCCTTGCTGGTAACACCGAGTTTGCCGGTAACCTTATTGTCGATTGTAAAGACGCCCTTCTTGTAGTTGTGGGTGAAAAGGAAGTTGGCAATACCTGTAATCGAGTTGGTAGAACCGTTAACGCTCTGCCACTTGCTGTTGAAGTTGGTAAGTGAGCCTGTGATGCCGGCATTTACCTCGATAGTGTTGCGCTCCTTGCGGATAGCGGCACGCTCGGCACGCTTCTGCGCGTCAGATGATTCGTAAGCAACCTTGACGGTCTCGGTCTTTACGCGGTCAGAGAATGTAGCCTCGGTCTTCGGGGTTGCGGCGTTGATTGTCACCTGAGCATTAGATGTTGCCACTGAAAAGAGGGCTGCGATAGCGGTTAAAATGTATAGTTTCTTCATAAGATTGATATTTTTTGCAAATATAGGCATAAAAATAGTCGATGTCAAATTTGGCATCGACTATTTGAATATTTTGAACCACTATTTGTTTGAGTCGGGAAGAGGAATGACAATAGTATTTTTGTCTGTCTCCGAGAGTATGCACAACTGCTTGATTGTAATCTCAAGAGGCTCAAGGTTCTGGGCTGTGAATGTGATGATTGCCGAGCGGTCGGCTGTGCCGATATTTTTGAGCGATGTGAGTTTGATTGTGCCCTTGCCCTGATTTTCAGTCATCGACAACCAATCGACACTCTCAAGGCTGACATTGTACTCTACATTTGCATCGAGGGTAATAACCACTTCGCCACCCAGACTTGGCACCGTCTGCGGAGTGATGGAGGCAAGCTCGATATGGAAGTTATCCATTGGACTCTGGCTGATAGTGACGGCGCAAGTGTGGTTGCCATCGGTCGAAGCGAAGGTTATCGTGCCGCTACGCTTTACACCCTTATAATCAATCGCATACTCGCCTACGCTGATTGTCACAGCCTTGTTGTGGGCAAGGTCTGTGGCGCGTGAGCCTTCGACTACGGTGAGCCACTGCTGGTCGGAAGTGATGTTGTAATCCACATTGGACTTGACAATAATCTGGGCAGTGCCACCCTGACCGCCAAAGTCAGAGCGGGAGATGCCTACAATGCTCAGGGCGTCGGTATAGGTCGGATCTTTGACAATTTCGTTGATTATGGTTTGTGGCTCAGGCTCGCTACATCCGACAAGCAGTAGAGCCAAAATAGCTATATATCGTCTCATTACTTTGTATATTTTTGTTGGTTACCAAGTACGGTCTGCTCAGCAATCTCTCTGAGTCGCTTCGCGGTAGTGGCGTCAACCTCGCAGTCAGGAACAGAGTCGTTGAACGGCTCGCCATAGAGCATCAGGTAGTTTACGCAGCTCTTAAGGTAAGCTCCATTTCTATTCTGGTGGAAACTGTCGGTGTATAGCAACGGGATACCCTCGTTATGGGCTGCGCGGAAGGCTACGCCGATAGGGGATATGCAGTTAATCTCAGGGACCATTCTCAACATCGCCAATGAGCCGTTAATCAGGTGGTCGGCAAAGTTGTCGTAGTTGCCATAGCCCTTATAGAGTCCGTCACTCTTAGGGTGCGCCCAGGTGCTCTCAAGCACTATGTTGCAATTTGCAGAGTTGCTACGCACATTGTTTGACAGGGTGATAGTGTTGGCAAGGCGTGAGTCGTTAGGGTCGCATCCGTCACGGTAGAAGTCTGCCGAGCCATAGGATGTATCCTGCAACAGAGCGATGTCGTAGCCACCCTCCTTTACAAGAGCCTTAGATAACTCCAACGACAGGTGGTTGCCGAAGGTCTGGCTACCCATAACATTTATGCGCGAACGGAGCTGATGTCCCTGTGAGCGGGCAATCTGCTTGAACATCCACGCAGTTGCGTAGTAGTAGGTAAATGAGTTGCCCAAGTGCAGAACCTTCTTTGTCTCCTTAATTGCCGGAACATCGTTGTAACAGCAGAGTCGGCAGGAGGAGTATGTAAATCGAGGGAAGTAGATTTGTGCAGACTCGTTGGCATAGAGCGTGCCTCCCTCGCCATTTACGCGACCCACTACGCGGCAACGCATCTTGACAAAGTCGTTCTCGATAGGCTCGGTGATTGTAAACGACTGCACGAAGGTTGTATGGTTGGCGGTAGAGAAATTTTTGACATAGAACGAATATTTGGTCTGACCATCCTCAGGCATAACCTTGAGGTCTTGCTCTACGCTGCGCCACTGGCCTGCGTCGTAGTACTCGAATATCCAATATTTAGGTGCTTTGCCCGATGTGGCATCGAGGGTAACCATAAAGTCGAAGTCGGTACCTGCCGCTACGCTTGTAACAGGGGCGCAGAAGAGCAGATAGTCGTCGGTAGTGAGGTTTGATACGGCCAAAGTCTGGCTGTAAATCGAAAACTTAGGCTTGCTCTTGCTGCCACCCGAACCTGCCGAGATGATACTCTTGTCTTTACCCTGAGCCTCAACAGCGTAGGCATAGCCATAGTCAATCCAACACTTACCTGCGGTGTTGGTGGTGGTAAAGATGTTTTTGTCAATGCGCCAACTTGCAGGGAAGCCGTGAACAGGCTGGTAGAGGTTGGCTTGAGAGATAGTCAGACTCTGGGTCTTGCCACTCTGAGCGCCTGTGAAGGTGACTGTAGCCTCGCGCTTCTCGTAGATGTTTATCGACGAAGGACATACGGTAAAGGCGTACTTGTCTGATGCGGGTATGGTCGAGACTATCGGCTCGCTGAAGCTGTCAAATGAGCCCGTTGTGGTGACAACAATATCCTCGTTGAAGGTTGTAACCTCAATTTCTGTTGCCTGATAGGTGTTGGCAGAGAAGGTTACGCTGCTGTGGTTGAGTTCGCAGCAATGTTCCGGTGCCGGTTTTCCCTTATGGGTAAGGCTGACCTTTACCTCGTTGTCTAAGGTGTAGAACAAAAACTCGGTAGAACGGTTGCTGTATGTTTCGTTGCGGGTCAGGGCGATAGTGACGGTTGTAGTGCCGCCCTTATCTGCCGATTTTGGCGATATGGTGAGCCAGTCGCTGTTGTTCTCCATCATTGTCCAACCCTGCTCAGAGGTGATGTCAAAGGTCGCTTTGCTGGCGATTGCCTCTACCTCTATCTTGCTCTTGGACGCAGATATTGCCCCCGGGGTCTTAGCCTCTCCGATGACCTCTTTGTCGATAATTATCGTTTCGGGCTCTTTGGTGCAGAAGGAGCAAAAAAGCGTTGCAGCAAGCACCAATGCTATAAATCGTGTATATCTCATATCGTTTGTTGTTTAAGGTTACTCTATTGTGCTGGCTTTGTAGCCTCATAGCGTGCGTATGTTAACACAGGCGATGCTGTCGATACGCCAAAGAGGTTTGCTACGACAATATCCTGCTGTGAAGCAATGTTAGTGGTCACGCCTGAGCGGACAAGTGTTCCTGCAAATTTTGTTGGAGCAGTTGCTGTGCCGAAAATGTTGTTGTACTTGATGCTGCCAATAGCCAGACCGACACAGTTTGCTACGCCTGTTATGGTGCAATCTACGGCACAACCTGCAGCGGTGGTCACCTTGCTTGTTGTCCAGCCTGAAAGACCTCCGCAGAAGGCCTTTGATGAGCCGGCCTTGATGTTGCCATAGTTTTTGCAAGCGGTGCAGTCGTATGCCATAACGCCTGTAATGCCGCCAATAAAGCTGTTGGCTGCCAGGTCTGAGCGCTCAACTGTGATGTCACCAAAGTTGGTGTTGCCACTCAGTAAGCAGGAGCTACCTGAGATGCCACCCATACGGATATAGCCTGTATCTGTGGCTGAGATAGCGCCGTAGTTTGTTGAGCCTATAATCTGGTTTGCACTTGCGCCTTTGCCCTCAGCAGCAGCGTAGCCCACAATGCCGCCAATAGCGTTTGCTGTGCTTGTGAGTTTTACGCCCAGGGTTATCGCGCCACGGTTGGTGCAGTTTTCGCTCTTGTATCCTGCTGTTGCGCTCCACCAACCTACAATGCCACCGCAGTAGCTCTTAGCCTCGGTTGTGGTCGATATAAGGGTTACATTGCCGTGGTTGTGGCAGTCGCTCAAATCGCTCGCAATAGCGCCGCAAATGCCTCCTGCACAGCCGTTTTTAGTGCGTGCGCCCGTGTGCTTGAGATAGATGTCGCCAAAGTTCTTGCAACCCACAGGCTTAACCTTGCCGTTGCCCGATGGCTCCATTGCTACACCGACAATGCCGCCTAACTGTTGGTACTCTGTGTCAATGGTCAGGGTAGAGGAGATTGTTCCGTAGTTCTCACACTCGGTTATGTCGTTAAATACGGCACGACCAACGATACCACCTAAACGGGTAGTGACAAGCGCAGATGCTTTGCCGTCGGTAAGAGTTATGTTGCCATAGTTGTGGCACTTGATAATGTGGCCTACAGCCTTCTCGGTGTTGTGGTTACCGCAAGTTATGCCACCGGCGTTTACTGATAGTTTGCCACCCAAAGCGATTGTGGTATTTGCGTAGTTCTTGCAGTTCTCAATGTTGCCAAAGGCTATGGTGCAGAATGGCGAGCAGAAGCAGGTGCTGTTTGCAGCCGAGGCTGTGGTTACGGTGAGGTGGGAGTCGGCATTCTCGCCCGCACTCTTACCCAAGTTGAGGTTTTTGACGGTACAGCCGTCTGCGATGTAGCTGAATAGCAGAGCGCAATATTTTGACGATTGGCTCGACTTAAGGCCTGAGATAGTGTGACCGTTACCGTTGAGCGAGTAACCGCTGTCAAGGGTTGCCGGACAGATTGTGTTGTATGCGCTCAGGTCGATATCTGCATAGAGGTTGATAACCTTGTTTGAGTCGCTCCACGCACTGTAGTTTGTCGATGTAGCAAAGCAGATCCAATCCTCGGCAGTGTATATGCCTACAGGTCTTTCGGCTGCAAAGGATATCTCTGACATTACGGTCATCACGCCCGCCTCGATGCTCTTGCCTCCCTCGGAGTAGAGACTCTTGGTGCAACTGTTGCCCTGCGTGTCCACAACGGTAAGGGTGAAGCCTCGCTTGTATGTGCCCACAGGAATGGCAAAGTA
>JAFNYE010000050.1 GCA_017383345.1 Alistipes sp.
GGTAAGCTTATGGAGTTGGCTGCTAAGTATTCTGTTCTTAAGGTACGCGCTAACGCTGATACTCCACGCGACGCTGAGCAGGCATTTGCTTTCGGTGCTGAGGGTATTGGTCTTTGCCGTACAGAGCACATGTTCTTCGAGGGCGAGCGTATTAAGGCTATTCGCGAGATGATCCTCTCTGACGATGAGGCTGGTCGTCGCGTAGCTCTTGCTAAGTTGCTCCCTATGCAGCGTGGCGACTTCGAGGGTCTGTTCAAGGTTATGAAGGGCTACCCTGTTATCGTTCGTCTCCTCGACCCACCATTGCACGAGTTTGCTCCTAACACTGAGAAGGATCAGCGTGAGATGGCTGAGGTTATGGGTATTCCATTTGAGAAGGTTGTTGCTAAGGTTGAGGCACTTCACGAGGTTAACCCTATGCTCGGCCACCGCGGTTGCCGTCTTGGTAACACCTACCCAGAGATTACCGAGATGCAGGCTCGCGCTATCATCGAGGCAGCTATGAATGTAAAGGCTACCGGTGTTGATGTTAAGGTTGAGATTATGGTTCCACTCGTAGGTAACCACAAGGAGCTCCGCGCTCAGAAGGCTGTTATCGACCGCGTTGCTAACGAGGTATTCGCTGAGCGTAACGACAAGATTGACTATATGGTAGGTACTATGATTGAGGTTCCACGCGCTGCTGTAACTGCTAACCAGATTGCAGAGGTTGCTGAGTTCTTCTCATTCGGTACTAACGACCTTACTCAGATGACTCTCGGTTTCTCTCGTGACGATATCGCTAAGTTCTTGCCTATCTACCTCGAGAAGAACCTCATCAAGAATGACCCATTCAAGGTACTCGACCGCAACGGTGTTGGTCAGCTCGTTCGCGAGGCTGTATTCAAGGGCCGTTCTACCCGCGAGGATTTGAAGTGCGGTATCTGCGGTGAGCACGGTGGTGAGCCTTCATCAGTAGAGTTCTGCCACTTCGCTGGTTTGAACTATGTAAGCTGTTCTCCATTCCGTGTGCCTATCGCACGCCTTGCAGCAGCTCACGCAGCTTTGAAGGAGTAATCTATACTCTTATATACCAAAGAGGGCTTCCGTTGGAGGCCCTCTTTTATTATATATAGGTATGCATATAATAAGAGTATGTAATAAAAAAATATGCAGAAAATTTTGAAATATGAAAATTATACCTTATCTTTGATAAAGGATTTGCATTAATAAGTCAAATTATTGTTAAACTACTTAAAACTTGTTTATTATGAAGAAAATTTTACTTGCAGCAGCATTCGTTCTTTGCGCATTTAGCGTATCTGCGAAAGATTGGGCTATCGGTGCTCGTGTAACAGGTGGTGTTTCTGTTCAGGCTGAATACACCCTCTCATCAGAGAACTATTTGGAGGGTCGTTTAGGTGTTGGTTTTATCGGTGGTACAGGTTTTGACTTGACAGGCCTCTACCAGTGGAATATCTGCAATATGGACTGGACTCCTAAAGTTGGAAAGTGGTTCTTTGACGCCGGTGTTGGTGCCAGCGTAGGTATGGGTGGCAAGACCCTCTTTGCAGGTGTAACCGGTGATGCAAAGTTAGGTATTAAATTCAAGAAGGTGCCTATTAAGCTTGCATTAGACTACTCTCCTTGCATCGGTTTGTGGTTTGTCGGCAACAGAAGTCTTGACGAAGGTGTTGGTGCTGGTTTTAACGGAACACGCGCATCTGGAAGCAATGGTGGTGGTATTAAACTCCGTAATCAGGGTTTCTTTAACTTCGGTTTGAGCTGCGTATATTGCTTCTAATCTTAAAGATAAGCACATAAGAGAGAGAGTTTTAAGAACTCTCTCTTTTCGTATGGTATAACGGCAGAGATAAAAAAATTGATTATCACTTTGAAATAACCGAAAAATTTTCTATTTTTGATTGGTAAAATAAGTTATAAATTTATAACACTATTGAATTATGAAAAGATTACTTATTGCAGTAGCATTTATTCTCTGCGCGGCAACAGTTTCAGCACAGGGTTGGGGCGTCGGTGGCCGCATCGGTTCCGGTCTCGAAGTTCAGGGTGAATATCAGTTTAAGTCTGAAAATTATGTAGAGGCCCGCTTCGGTATGTCTTGGTGTCATTATGGTGGCACAATTACCGCCAACTTTACCCTCTTGCACCAATGGAATATATTCAATATGGACTGGACTCCAAAAGCTGGTATCTGGTTCTTTGATGCAGGTGCCGGTATCAATGTTGGTGGTCGTGAGCACTACGCTTATGTTGGTGCTGCGGGTAGTGCTAAGTTTGGTATTAAGTTCAACAAGGTGCCAATTAAACTCGCTATTGACTGGACTCCAGCCTTCGGTCCTGAGATTTTATATGGCGGTGGCGATAGTATATCTGAGTTCTACAAGCACGGTCTTGCAAACTTCGGTATTAGCTGCGTTTACTGCTTCTAAGGGGCAAAAAAAGATAAAAAAGTGTGCTTTTTCAAAAAAAGTGCACTTTTTTTATCGAAATATTTGGTAGTTACAAAAAAAGCCTCTATATTTGCACTCGCATTCAGCAAATGGCTCCGTAGCTCAACTGAATAGAGTACTTGACTACGGATCAAGCGGTTCCAGGTTTGAATCCTGGCGGAGTCACTGAAAAGGTTGTCAATTGACAACCTTTTTCTTTTTTATACCCTCCATTGCAATTTCTCGGTTCAAAAAGCGTTATTTTACAAATAAGTTCGTATTTTTGTATGATTATAGCTACAATATGGAATTGAATTCAAAAAATAGAGCAGAATCTAAATGGCACTCCCTTTTTCGCAAACGCAAAGTAGCCATTATAGATCCCGAGAACAGCACCGAGCGTTGGTACACACACCTTAGCCCCGCAGCTATGGTTATGAGTGGCGTAGCGACAATATTCATCATATTCCTACTCTTACTCACCCTTGTTGCATACACTCCGTTGCTTGATATGCTTCCAGGCTATCGTACAGACGCAAGCCGTGCGCGACAGACTCTCATTCGCTCGCTCATACGCGTTGATTCGTTAGAACGCAAGCTAAACGATATGCTCATATACAACGAAAACCGCATACTCGTTATTGATGGCAAGACTCCGGCAATGAGTTCTGTCAGAAGTGACTCTGTTGCCTTTGATAAAAACATTGTTCCGCCATCTAAGGCCGACACTCTCTTCCGCCGACAGATGGAGAACGACCGCCACTATGCACTCAACACCACCGCAACCCAACAACGCACCACAATCAATGCCGTCAAGCCTATGGAGGGCATTATAGCCGACAGCTTTGACGCTAAAGCGGGTATATTTGGCATTCGTATGGTCTCTGCGCCAGAGTCGCAGGTTATGGCTATTGCCGATGGTACAGTCTTAGCGGTAGATTGGTTGCCAGAGAGTGGTAATAGCATTATCGTCCAGCACGACAGCAACATAATATCTATCTACCGCAACCTCTCGGGCGCAATAGTAACAAAGGGCCAGCGTGTGGCAGCAAGTGAGATTTTGGGTTACTCTGCTGTAGAGGAGCAGTCAGAGAAGATGTTTGAATTTGAGATGTGGATGGGTGGTAAGCCACTCAATCCTGAGTCGTATATACTATTTTAACAATGGAGAAACAAAGAATTGCACTACTTGGCTCAACCGGCTCGATAGGCGTACAGACGCTCGATATAGTTCGCGAAAACAGCGACCGATTTGAGGTTACAACCCTCACGGCTCACCATAATTGGCAGCAGCTTGCACAGCAGGCAATAGAGTTTAATGTCGATAGCGTTGTTATTGCCGACCCAAAGCACTATAACGACCTAAGCGCAGCACTTGCTTCATACCCTATCAAGGTATATGCAGGCGATGACGCTGTGGCACAGGTTGCATCGGATGACAATGTTGATGTTGTTGTCAACGCCCTTGTAGGCTATGCCGGCCTATTGCCAACCGTAGCAGCGGTAAAGCGCTCAAAGAAGATTGCTTTGGCAAATAAGGAGACCCTTGTCGTAGGTGGCGAGGTTGTGATGAAGCTTGCAGAGCAATATCGCGCACCTATTCTGCCAATAGACTCAGAGCATTCGGCCATTTTCCAATGTCTTACGGGCGAGTGTTCTCCTGTACGCCGACTCATAATTACTTGCAGTGGCGGCTCTCTGCGCGACCTACCAATCGAGGCGCTCAAGGATGTAACTCCTGAGCAGGCTCTAAAACACCCTCAATGGACAATGGGTGCAAAGATTACAATCGACTCCTCTACACTTGTAAACAAGGGTTTTGAGGTTATTGAGGCTGCGTGGCTATTTGGTCTTAATGCCGACAAAATATCGGTCATTCAACACCCTCAATCCATCGTACACTCAATGGTTGAGTTTGAGGATGGAGCAATAAAGGCTCAACTCGGTACGCCCGATATGCGTATGCCTATATCCTATGCGCTACTCTACCCTTTCCGCGCGCAGAGAGATGAGCATTTCAGTTTTGCGCAAAACCCTACTCTTACATTCGAGGAGGTTAACCGTGTAAAATACCCGGCCCTTGACATAGCCTACGACTGCCTTCGTAAGGGAGGAACAGCAGCCTGCACGATGAATGGTGCCAATGAGGTAGCTGTTGCAGCATTTCTTAACCACAAGTGCGGATACTTGGACATTGTCCGCTCAATAGAGTATGCGTTAAACAAGGCTCAATTTATCTCAAAGCCTACATTAGATGACTTTGCGGCAGCCGATGCACAATCAAGAGCGTTAGCGCGTGATTTTTTGAAATTAGAGTAAAACAACTATATGGAAACAGTTATTCGAATTATCCAATTTTTTCTTAGCCTCACTCTGCTTGTAACAGTACACGAGTTTGGACACTTCATTATGGCGCGACTCTTCAAAATTCGCGTTGACAAGTTCTACATATTCTTCGATTGGGGCTTCTCGCTATTCAAGATTAAGCGAGGCGATACCGAGTATGGTATGGGCTGGCTTCCACTTGGCGGATATTGCCAAATTGCAGGTATGATTGACGAAAACCAGACTGCTGACGACCTTGCATCGGAGCCTCAGCCGTGGGAGTTCCGTTCAAAGCCTGCGTGGCAGCGCTTCTGCGTACTTGTTGCGGGCGTGACAATGAATGTTATCCTCGCCTTTATAATCTATTGCGGCATTAGCTGGGCGTGGGGCGAGCAATATTTGGCTAATGAGGATGTGTCGGCTGCATACGGCTATAGCTTCAATGCCGATGGCGAGGCTTTAGGTTTCCGTGACGGCGATGGTGTTGTATCAATCAATGGCGAAACTATCGAAAATAGCGCATCTATTCTCTCGCGCGTAATTCTTGCTGACAAAGACCTGAATGTAGTAGTTAGCCGCGACAATGGCACTGCTGAGATTAATATTCCGTACGAAAAGATTAACACCCTACGCCAAAAGGAGGATTTTGGAGGTTTCTGCACTATACTCCACCCATTTATCATCGACTCGCTCGTATCTGCTCAGGCACAGGCTTCAGGGCTTATGAAGGGGGATAAGGTTATTGGCATTGATGGCATTGAGGAGGTCAACTTCCCGCAATATGGCGAGCTTCTGCTTGAGCGCGCCAACAAGAGTGCCGAGCTTACCGTTTTGCGTGGTGAGGAGCAACACAAAATCCTTGTATCGGTAAATGGCGAGGGTAAAATTGGCGTTAGCGTAGCTGCTCTGCCTTACACCCTTCGTACAAAGAGCTACACTCTGCTTGAGTCTATCCCTGCAGGTTTCCGCCTCACAGGCAAGACTATCGCCAACTACTGGAGCCAGCTCAAACTTATCGTTAAGCCCGACACAGGCCTTTATAAGCAGGTGGGCGGATTTATTGCGATAGGTAAAATTTTCCCAGGCACTTGGGACTGGTATGCATTTTGGTCAATGACAGCCTTCCTGTCAATCATCCTGGCAATAATGAACATTATCCCTATTCCAGGACTTGACGGAGGTCATACCATATTTACACTTTGGGAGATGATTACCCGCCGTAAAGTTAGCGAGAAGGTGCTTCAGGTTGCTCAATACATTGGTCTGTTCCTTCTCTTGGCGCTTATGATTTTCGCCAACGGTAACGATATATACAAACTATTCAAGTAGTTATGGCTAAGGTTAAGAAGGCATATTTTTGTCGCGAGTGCGGATATGACACCTCAAAGTGGTTGGGTAAATGTCCGAGCTGCGGTGCGTGGAACTCGTTTGCTGAGGAGATTATCTCCGCACCCAATACGAGCGTTCCGGCCCTCGTTGCATCACACGCCATTGAGCCTGCTCACCCCCAAAAGGTGCAGGAGATTGAGTGTGGTAAAACTGTTCGCCTTGACACAGGCAACAGCGAGGTAAACCGAGTATTAGGTGGTGGCGTTGTGCCAGGCTCACTGATACTCTTAGGTGGCGAGCCGGGTATCGGCAAGTCAACCCTATCACTCCAACTCGCCCTTACAGACAACGGTATGACCACGCTCTATGTATCGGGCGAGGAGAGTGCCGAACAGATACGCCTTCGTGCCGACCGTATTGGCATACACAACCAAAACTGCACGGTCTATACAGAGACGCTGCTTGAGAATGTTGTTGCTCAAATTGAGACTCTGCGTCCCAATATTGTAGTGATAGATTCAATACAGACAATGGCATCGTCGCTTCTTGACTCTTCACCTGGTAGTGTATCGCAAATCAGAGAGTGCGCTGCAACGCTATTAAAGTATGCCAAAAGCATCGGCACAGCCATTTTTATTATCGGTCACATCACCAAAGAGGGCACCATTGCAGGTCCAAAGGTATTGGAGCATATTGTCGATGTAGTACTTCAATTTGAGGGCGATAACAACAATATCTACCGCATACTTCGCGGTATTAAAAACCGATTTGGAGCAACATTTGAGATTGGTGTGTTCGAGATGACCGGTACAGGTCTAAAGTGTGTTGAAAACCCGTCGGAGATACTTCTTACCCACTACAAGGAGCCACTGAGCGGCATAGGCGTAGGTGCATCGGTAGATGGCGTAAGACCATATCTTATCGAGGTACAGGCGCTTGTCAGTCAAGCAGCATACGGCACGCCGCAGCGCAACACTACGGGCTTTGACGCTCGCCGAATGAATATGCTTTTGGCCGTAATAGAGAAGAAGTTGGGAATGAAGATGATCCAGAAGGATGTCTTTCTTAACTTTGCTGGCGGTTTCCGCGTATCGGACACAGGTCTTGACCTTGCCATTGTGGCAACAATTATAAGCTCATACTTTGACTCGCCTCTAAGCGACGGCATTACATTTGCCGGCGAGATAGGTCTTTCGGGCGAAGTACGCCCTGCGCCACGCACCGAGCAACGCATAGCCGAGGCTGCGCGATTGGGTTTCAAAAAGATTGTAATTTCGGGTTACACTCCAAAGCCCAATAAAGCAGTTACGGGCATAGAGGTTATAAAAATTCACAGCATAAACGAGTTGCCAAAGCACATCTTTGACAAGGTTGTAAGTGGCGAGGAGTATATCTAATACTCTATGCGCCACGCAATCTCTTCGCGCACAACTGAAGCTGTAGGAGTATCTGGCAGGGCTGCCGTTAAGGATTTTACAAATTCACGATTGGTGGCAATTAACGAACTGAGCAGAGCGACTGTTCCCTGTGCAGTAAGGTGATTGTCGGCAAAACGAGCAATCACACTCTTGACTACTCGCTCTACAACGCCCTCGTTTACGCCCTTGCTACGGGCAGCGGCGAGCAGAGCGCAATATGCCAGCAACTCATTATCAGCACTGCACCACGCCTCAAGCAACGCATCAATTGCATCTATACGGCACAAGAGCGCCTGAGCAGCCTGCTCAGCAACCTCTGAGTTGACGATACCTGCGGCCCAAAAATCAAAATCTGAGGCTGTAATAGTTGCGCTATCGGCAATCCACAACGCTATAATCCTAAGCTCGCGTACCTGCTGACGATATAAAAATCGTGCGAGGGAGTCATCCATACCCACCTGATTTGCCATATCGCGCAATGAGTGTATGGCCACACCGTAGTTCATACCATAGTTCTGGCCATAATAGCGGAAGGTATCAAGCACAGCGCCATTCATCTGCTTGCGAATTTTGCCAAGCAGAGTAACCATTTTTGAAGTATTATTCTCCATTATTTTATAGCCAAAACAACGGTTTTGCCATACTGGAACATAGGAACAGAGAGGCTGTCCATTGTTTGTGTTCCTACAAAGAGCTCCACCTTACATTGGGCAGAGATAATATACGAACGCTTAACCTTATCTTTCTCGGTTGCAAAAGGCAAGCCCTCGGTTTCAACCTGCGCAGGGGTAATAACTACCATCACGGGTGTTCCCGAAAGATCAGCCTTATCAACAACGCCCTCATCCTCACGATAGCGACAAACGGTATAAGATGTCTGCTCTGCTGTCGGGGTAATAGTGTAGCGGTACTCTTGTATTGCTGTGGTAGTTGTGCCGTAGAACATATCGAGTATCTGCTTCTCAATCGCAGCAATCTTCTCCA
>JAFNYE010000051.1 GCA_017383345.1 Alistipes sp.
AATTTTTTTCTATTATTCATTATCAGCGAGTTAAAAATTACCACAATTTTTTACGACACTTTTCTATAACATAAAAAATCAAACAAACAATAGGGTGGGCATTTTTTTTAATATAAATTTATTCACAACTTTGCAATGTCAAACAAGAGAACTTCGTTTGAGGAGCAACAGTTTGACGATTACCCAAATTATAACCTACTGATTACCAACGATATGTTAGCAACAACGGTCGCATATAAGGACGCTTGGCAGAACTGTCTGAGCCAAATTCAGAGCAAAACAACTGCCGAAGAGTTCGCGCAATGGTTTCTTCCCATCATTCCTCTGGAGTTTGATGGCTCAAAACTACGACTCCGCGTACCGAGCAAATCATTCGTTGACCGAATTGAGCAACACTACATCGATGTGCTCCGACCACTGATTGCCGAGTCATTCGGTTGTCAAACTCGCCTATGCTACGCTGTACCAAAGAGCGAGCAGCAGGTTATACCGTCAGCTACAGACAATGCCGCACAGGCAGTACCAACACGCATAGACCCGGCAAAGATACAAAATCCTATCGCAATTCCGGGCATAAACAAGACTATTTCGCGCGTTCCGTCAAATCTTAACTACAACTACACCTTTGAGAACTTCATCGAGGGTGAGTGTAACAGATTGGTGCGCTCTGCAAGTATGGCTGTAGCCGTTAACCCAGGCAGCAGTACTCCGTTCAACCCATTATATATATATGGTGACTCCGGATTGGGCAAAACCCATGTTGCTCAGGCTATAGGTAACGAGATTAGTATGCGTCACCCCGAGTTGCAGGTGCTCTATGTTGCGATGAGCAAGTTTCAATCGCAATATCAGACTGCAACAATAGAGAAGAATATTCCAAACTTCATCCACTTCTATCAGGGTGTAGATGTACTCATTCTCGATGACATCCAGGAGCTTGCTGGCAAACCTGGTACTCAAAACGCACTCTTCAGCATCTTCAACCACCTTCATATGTCGGGGAAACAGTTGGTTCTCATATCAGATAAACCTCCTGTAGAGTTGAAGGACATAGAGGAGCGACTGCTCACCCGCTTCAAGTGGGGATTATCTGCTCAAATTCGCATTCCTGACTTTGAAACCAAGATTAAAATTATCAAGGCCAAGGCTGCTCGTTTGGGCGCAAACATCCCTGAGGATGTAATTAACTACCTTGCTGACAATATCTCCGCAAACATCCGCGAGATTGAGGGTGCTATTTCATCACTTGTAGCCAACACCTCGTTTATGGGTCGCAAGATAACCATTTCATTGGCTAAGGATATTCTCAAGGGTTACATCTCACTCTACCAGAAGGAGATAACCATCGAGCAGATTATGGACACCGTTTGCCAGATGATGAATATTGATCGCGAGCGCATTATCTCAGCCGAGCGTACCAGAGAGGTGGCAATAGCACGACAATTGGCAATGTATTTGGCAAAGCAGATGACCAAAACTCCACTTACCACCATCGGCCAATCAATCGGAGGTAGAAACCACGCTACTGTACTCCACTCGTGCAAAACAATAACCAATCTTATGGAGACTGACCAATCGTTCAAACAACAGGTCGAGGAGATTGAAAGAGCATTATCGGTATAATTTGATTATACCGATTTTTTATTTATCTTTGCCACTATGGATCAACCAAAGTTAGAGAGATTGTTGCGTCTTATGAAGATGCTAACAGCAAATGTAGAGTACTCTGTTGACGATTTAGCCGACAGATTGGATATGTCGCGCCGTACCATCTATCGCTACATCGACACCTTTCGCGAAGCCGGCTTTGTAATCAAGAAGCACGGCAACTACATTCGTTTAGACAAAGAGTCGCCCCACTTTAAGGATATATCGCAACTTGTACACTTTACCGAAGAGGAGGCTGTTATTCTGCGTCGCGCCATCGAGAGCATCGATGACACAAATCTGCTCAAGCAGAACCTTAAACGCAAACTCTACTCCGTATATGATAGCGGAACACTTGCCGACACTATTGTCAAAGGCAGCAACTCGAGCAATGTCCACTCACTCATTGAAGCCATAGAGAACCACAAACAGGTTATTCTGCACAACTACGCCTCATCGCACTCCATACGCGACCGAAAGGTTGAACCTTTTGGATTTACAACAAACTATGTCAATGTATGGTGTTTCGACACAGAGGACAACCGTTGCAAAATCTTCAAGACTGCCCGCATAGGCAAAGTTGAGCTGTGCGACACCGATTTCCAACACGCAGAGTTACACAAGGAGAACTTTATTGACATATTCAGGATGATAGCGACCGAAGGTGGCGAGCCTATTACCGTAAAGCTTCTCTTAGGCAGACTTGCATATAACCTCATTATGGAGGAGTATCCACTCTCCGAAAAGTACATCACCAAGCAAGATGCAAGCCATTGGCTGCTTGACACCAAGGTTGCAAACTTGCAAGGTGTAGGCCGTTTTACAATAGGCTTAATGGACGATATAGAAATAATAGAAAGCCCTGAATTAAAAGAATATATAAATAACTACATAAACAAATACTTTATATGAGAATTATAGCCTTTATACTATCTCTTATTCTGGCCGTGGCGTGCGAGACAGGCTTCGATCGCGCTGACAACACCCCGAACAACGGCAACAACACAGAACAACCCGGGGAGGGAGATAATAACAATGGAGAGAATGGCGAGGGCGAGACTCCCGACACACCGACCGACCCTGAACCAGAGCCAGAGCCAGAACCAGAGAAACCCAACACTCCTATAGAGTGGGGTGACGAGCGTGCGTATGTTTTTGACCTACAATCCGTACCTGAGGTCAGAATGACCGTATCGCTCGACGAGTGGAACCGTATGCTTGCCGAATACGATCGTAATAACGACACAAAAGAGTACTTCCACTGCGATGTAAAGATTAACCTCAAAGGCGAGGAGTACAGCGTAACAGACGCAGGTGTGCGACTCAAGGGTAACACATCGCGCCGTCGTCCCGAGAATGGCAATGGTAACCACAAAGTCAACAATGCCGATTGGCAACACTGCCACTTCCAATTCAACTTCCGCAAGTATCACAAAGATGAAGAGCATACCATCCGTGGCGTGCGCAAAATGTATCTTAAGTGGTTCAAGGACGATCCAGCATACTGCCGCGAAATCTTTTGCTATGATCTCTTCCGCCGCTTTGGCGTTTGGACAGCCATTGAGAACTGCTATTGTCGTCTCTGGGTACATGTAGAGGGCGATAGTAAACCGGCATATTATGGTGTGTACGAGATGAACGAGACCATTGACGACACATTCCTAAAGATGCGCAAAGATAATTTTGGCAGCCACAAGGGCAACCTTTGGAAGTGCAATTGGGGTGCATCGCTCAACTACGACCGCGACAAGAACGCAAGTATGGGCGAAAGCGACGACCACTCAGACCCTACATACGAAGTAGAGGAGTTGGGCGACGATAACCTCAGTGCAGCAAAGACTCAGCTCCTGCACTTTATGAAGCAACTGCGCGACTTGAAGGGTCAGCAATTACACGACTGGCTTGGCAAAACTATTGACATAGAACTCCTCCTGCGCACATACGCTGTAAATGTAGCGGTAGGTATGTGGGATGATTACTGGAACAACACCAACAACTTCTACATCTACTTTAACTCAACAGACACACAGAATTACAAGTTCTACTTTATACCTTACGACTACGACAACTCACTGGGCACAAGTCATAATTGCGGAGTACAAAATGACTCTGGCCGACATAATCCTCTAAGTTGGGGTAATAGCAACGACTCTCCACTTCTTGCCAAAATACTACAATTTGAGGACTACCGCAAAATTTATGTAGATGCTCTCAAAGAGTTATGCTCAAGCTCGGGCGACTTCCATTACACAACCGCTATTGCACGCATAAAGAGCTGGCACTCAATGATTAGCAGTTATGTAGATAACGATACTGACGAAGACACCCAGATTAAAGACCGCCCGGCAGGCTGGGGTAATCACTCGGAGTACCGTCTTTGGGAAAGTACCGACAGCAACACCAACTTCTTCCGTGTCAAGGCAGCCTCAATACCTTCAAAATAGGGTAGTCATAAACCATTTCATAGCAGGGATTTTTCCCTGCTATTTTTCTTTGCGCCCCGCTAAAAGTAAAGTAAACTTTACATTTTACTCCATTTTTATTGTTTTAATAAACTAAAATACCTACCTTTGTGATAGACTCTTCCGCAGAGCAGGAGAAAGTACAATAAAACTTTTACTAAAAAGTATTCAAAAAGCGCGTTAGTATGAAACAATCCGTAAAATCCCGACTTAAGCGAGCTGCAATTTATCTACTCGGATTTTCAATCACACCGATGTTCTCGGCTTGCTACGGAGTGCCAACAAATTATGATGACATTTACGACTTTGACCCATTTGACGACATTAGCGGAACCGTTATGGACCGCAAAACGGAGAAGCCGATACCCGGCATTAAGGTAAGGGTCGCAAGCAGTGAGGATATCAGCGCAATAACAGATGCAAATGGAAAATTCCATATCAACCACTCATTCAACCATAATGTTGTAATATTCGCCGAAGATATTGACGGCAATGCTAATGGTAGCTATTGGCGCCATAGAACAGATGTAACAAACGAAAACAACACCAACCTAAACATCTTCCTACTCCCTGAGGAGAAGTAGTCAAAACCTCAATATTCAACACTTTTAGACGCATATGTTAAGGTATGCGTCTATTTTTTTGTGCTTTAGACAAGATAT
>JAFNYE010000052.1 GCA_017383345.1 Alistipes sp.
CCTGTGATAATCCTGAAGAATTTAGAAAGGAGATAGATGAGGTAGATAACAAGGATAGTTTGTATGAGTTACGTTCTATGCTAGCAGAGGCAAAGGCGATACTTAATCAGGTTCGAGCTTTTGGTGATGATGAGCTTAAGGCTAAAGTTGAGAAGATGGCGCTTGGAAGTATTCCTACTCTTATTACCGAGGTAACACATCGTATTGAGCGTATCAATTTATTAGAGAATACAGAACACAAGGCTGATGTATCGGGTATAATCAATGTCGCTCTTTCAGAGTTGGAGTTTGAATTTAGGAAAGGTCTTTCGGAAGAGTTGCGAATTATTGTAAATGATATTCGTGAGCGCTGTGAAAAGGTTCAAGCTGAGTTTGAGGCGAATTTTGATCGTGCCGAGGAGAGGTATGTAATTCTTGCAGAAGAGTTCCGAGCATATTTTCGCGAGAGAGGGTTTGTGCCTAATACCACAAAGGAGGCGAAAGAGAGCATAGATTATATGGACGAGGTTATGAAGAAGATTCGAGAGATCAATCGTCGTAACAATGTCTTAAAGAAAAAGTATAAGGGAGACGAGCGATATGTTCGTATTCACAAACGCATTGAGGAGGAGAACAAAACGCGAGAAAAACCAATAATTTCGGCCGTAGAGTATGAGATTGCTGAAAGTCTGGCGGAGATGAAGACTGTAATTGACCAGTGGATATATCTTAATTATCATCGTCTGGACAACGAAGATGCCTTTAAGCAGGACGTTCTTTCGCTTATTGGCAAGAAATTGTTGGACTTGGATATTCCTGCAACAATCTCTGACCGTAAATATATTAACAACTTGATTACAACAGAGTATTTCCAGCAGAGAGCATCTGCATATTAAGTATGAGCAATATAAATATAACAGAATCAACCATTGCACTGATTGACTCTTTGAAGAGTACGACAGGAGCTTTTGGATTAGCAGGAACAGGTAGCGAGTATAAAATCGTTACAGAATTATTCCTGTATAAATTCTTCAATGACAAATTTGGTTTCGAGGCTAAGAGGGATAAGATTTATGGCCCAAGATTGAGCAAGGCAGAGAAATGGGATGCTGAATACGACTCGTTCACCGAAGAGGAGGTGGAAGATTTGTTCAGCTATCTTCCTGCCTCTGTGCCACGCTTAAAGCCAGAGCATACATTGTCGCACCTATATAATGCGAGTGGCAAGGGTGATTTCTCGACCCTGCTTGATGCTACACTTGTGGATATCGCTGAACTGAATGCCGACAACTTTGCAGTAACGACATCAGGCAAGAGCCGTGTTAATATCTTTAGCAAAGTTACAGTATACATTACCGATGTTCAGAAGCGAGATGAGTTTGCAAAGGCATTGATGCGTAATATCGCCTCATTTAATTTTGAGGAAGTATTTACCGAGAAGTACGACTTCTTCTCACACATCTTTGAGCATCTGTTAAAGGGCTTTAATAATGCTGGTGGAGGTAAGTATGCAGAGTATTATACGCCGAGAGCTATTGCCCAGGTTATGGCTCGTCTGCTTGTAGGAGATAATGCTGATTTGCGAGGTATTACCTGCTACGACCCATCGGCAGGAACTGGAACACTGCTTATGGCTTTGGCTCACCAGATTGGCGAGGATAGATGCTCTATTTTCAGCCAGGACATTTCCGAGAAGTCGAGCGAAATGCTCCGCCTCAACCTTATCCTGAATAATTTGTCAGCATCATTGCCTAATGTTGTACAGGGCAACACATTGCTGGAACCCTCGCATAAAGAGGCAAACGGCTCATTGCGCAAGTTTGACTTTATCGTCTCTAACCCTCCGTTTAAGTTGGATTTCCCGGAGTATCGTGATACTTTGGCATCTGACGGAATTCGTTTTTGGGCGGGAGTACCTAATGCTGTTAAAAAGATTAATCCAGAAAAGCCCACAATGGCAATATACACCTGCTTTATCCAGCATGTGCTTAACTCATTGAAACCAACTGGCAAGGGTGCGATTGTGATCCCTACGGGCTTTATCACAGCAAAAAGTAGTGTAGAGAAAAGGGTTCTCCAACGAATCGTTGATGAGAAGTGGGTATATGGCTGCATTTCTATGCCTTCAAATGTGTTTGCTACAACTGGCACCAATGTTTCTGTGTTGTTTTTTGACAAATCAGGCACAAGTGATAAGGTAATCTTGATTGACGCCAGCAAGTTGGGTGAAGAGTATAAAGAGGGTAATAATCAGAAGCGTCGCCTTCGCCCATTTGAGGTGGATCAGATTGTCAATACCTTCCAGAACAAAGAGAGTGTTGAAGACTTCTCTGTCGCAGTAACCTATAACGAGATTAAGGAGAAGAACTACTCGCTCTCTGCAGGCCAGTATTTCGACATCAAGATCGACTATGTAGATATCACCGAGGAGGAGTTCAATCAGCGTATGAATAACTATAAACAAACGCTCACAGAGCAGTTTGCTGAGAGTCACCGTCTCGAAGAGGAGATAATGGCACAGTTTGATGCGTTGAAATTTAAAGAGTAACTATGGAGTGCTGGATTCAATGGGCAACACTTGCAAGTCCGATAATTAGCGTTGTAGCAATTGTCGTTGCTTTGTGCGTGGCTCGGAGTTCATCCAAAGACGCACAAAAGCAGATAATCGCTATTTACAATTTGCTCGATGTTTTCGTTGCTGCCAACAACCTCGATATTGTTGAAGCACAACGCAAATATCAGCGACAACTTGCTGAGTTGGATAGACAAATTGAGGATGCCAAGTTTAAGGTAGAAACCGTATATCCGTTTGTAGGAGGAGCAAAAATCCATCAGATTGCTGCGGCTCAAGAGAAAATGGAGCAAATGGAGCACCTCGACCAGCTATTAGCCAAGCGCAAGGCGTTGATGGTAAATCTTGCTCTGATAGACGATTATATTAAGAAAGCAACAAGAAAATGACATATACAAGGTATAAGTTAGAAGAGATTGCCATTTTTAACAAACAGACAATTAAAAAGTCTGATGGGATATCTCATATCGAGTATTTAGACACTAGTAGTATTACAGAGAATTTTATCTCTGACACTACTTATATGAGTGTTGAAGAAGCACCAAGCAGAGCACAGCGAAGAGTTGAAGATAAAACTATTATATACTCAACCGTTCGCCCAAGACTCAAACATTATGGCATATTGACAAATCCGCAAGGCAACCTCATTGTTTCAACTGGTTTTGCGACAATAGATATTAAAGAGGAATACAAGGGTATTGTAGATGCTCGATATTTGTATTTGCTCATTACTCAGCCTGCAATTACAGAATACATTGGAAGCATAGCAGATACTGCCGTTTCTGCGTATCCTTCC
>JAFNYE010000053.1 GCA_017383345.1 Alistipes sp.
AGCATTAGCTTCCGCTAACTCTAAAACCAGCAAAGGGTCGTACGCCAAGTACTACCCTTCGCTGTTTTTATAGCCGAGCGTTGCTACTACTACCTTTTGACAACAAATTGTTTTAGCGTGATAGCGGCATATTTGCTGCCGCTAACTCTAAAATCAGCAAAGGGTTGTACATCAAGTACTACCCTTCGTTGTTTTTATAGCCGAGCGTTGGCTCATCTGCGATGGCCCTTCACTGCTACGCCTCAGCAATATCGGTCGCGGTGCATAGCACCCACAAAGTGCGAGTTTGAAAAGTTGTAAGCAAGCTCCCATTTTCAACCTTCGCCCTTTGCACCTTCGGTGGCTACCGCTATTGCGTTCGGCTTAATCGCAGCGTTAACCCTCCTTTTGAATTTTTTCACGGCTGTGCCTTGTACAAAAAATCGGTGGGGAAGAGTCCCCACCGACGACACACACATTATAATTGACTTCCTTTTAGAAGTGGAAATCCACACCAATACCCCAAGCCCAGCGGTTGTAGTGGTAGGTGTCGCTACCGCCAAGACCGAGTGAGTTGCCGTTGTAGATAGTCGATTTGTTCTCAACATCCTTGTAGAACGGCTTCATAACGCCTGCATTGAGGCGGATGTGCTTGTTGATGTTGTAACCGAAGCCCAAGCCTACGGTGTGAGCCTCGCATACAAAGTCGAGGTCTGAATACTTTGTAGTATCGAGGTTAAAGTCTGTGAACTGGTAACCTGCGCTTACAAGCCATTTGTCAGAGATATAGTATTCTACACCTGCAAGATACTCGTTGGTGTTGCCCAAGATTGCGCTCTTGTAGCCATTCTCTGCGCCCTTCTCGAAGAAGTGGTGCCACTCGAGGGTGAGCTTAACCTTGTCGTTGAATGTACGGCTTGCTGCAATAGCGAGCTGTGCGGGCATATCTGCTGATGTAACAGCGCCGTCAGGGAAGATGCCGCTGATAACAGGGTCCTTTGCAGATGCCTCGCCAGCCTTAGTTTTAAGGTCGATATTCTGGCGGAACTCATACTTTACGCTTGCAGCCCAGCCGTTGTGGTTGAACATTACTGCCACAACCGGTGAAATTGACCAGCCAGTCTGATTAACATCGAGCTTGTGGTCAGATGTCATAGCGGCGTATTTCATATACTGAGTATATGCTGCCAGAGCCTCGGCATTACCTGCCTGAGCGCCTGCTGCATACTGATTTGCCATAGCCTGGAAGAATGCAGGAGCTGCGCCCATACCCTGTGTGAGTGGGTTGAACATCTGGATGTTGCCCAAGAAGCCGTTGTAGCTCTTTGTTGCGTAGTTGAAGCGAGCCTGAGCCGCTACTGCGAACCAATCGGTGATGCGGAACGATACACCCACCTGACCCTGGAAGGTCATTGAACTACCCTTGATATTCATATCCATAGAGTAAGGGAAGCCCTGCTGGCCCTGGGTTGCAGTCATACCTACGCCGAAAGGAATTTGAGCAAGCATACTCTCAAACGATGCAAGGCCGTTGTCGTACTTCGCAGTACCTCCTCCGCCACCGATTCCGAACGATGCCATAACCGCCCAACGCTTTTTCTTCCACACAAGGTCAAAGCTCGGAATCACCGGTGCGAAGGTCTTACCTACAAACTCCTTTGTAGGGTTGCCTGTGTTGTTTGTATTGTATGCAAACGGAGCAAATGTAGATGTTGTCTTACGCTCCTGCCATACCTCCTGTATATTAAGAGAGAAATGGAAACCGTCGTTCATAAACGATGCGCCTGCAGGGTTGTGATAAACCGCATCGGGATCGAGTGTAGTACCGCGCGCTACGCTACGCAAATATGCAGCTGCGTGGTTAGTATTTACATTTGTGCCTCCTGCAAAAACTGTTGTTGCAGTTGCCAATGAAATAATAGTGAGTAAAATTTTCTTCATAGTCGTTGCTTTAACATTTCGTAGGCAAATGTATAGGATAAATTTTCTACTCAAAAATTTTTGTGATACTTACCCCGTTGCAGGGATGATTATGCCCTATTTAGGGGCGAAAAATGCTAAATAGGGGCGAAATAGGCGCTTTTGAGATGGCTTTTAAGGGTAAAATCAACCCTTTTTGTTCGGTTTTGACTGCTCTGATGTTGCATATTTGCGACCGATTTACTATATTTGTTAACGGTTTTATTGCGAATAACAGTTGTAGAAAATGGCAAAAGTTTTAATCTCTTTTTTGGGTACGGGTCAGCATACTGACGACAGAAAATATCGTGAAGCCCGATATCAATTTGACAGTGGGGATCAGGTTGCAACCTCGTTCGTTTCGTTGGCTATAAAGCAGCATTGCACGGTCGATAAAATATTTCTTATCGGTACGGCCCATTCAATGTGGGAAGAAGTGTATAGAGCATTTGCTACTCCTACGACATTTGATAGCAATTTGCACGCAAATTTAGGCGTTGCCATTGATGACTTTACGGCTCACACACCTCTTGATGCCCTTGATGATTACAGGGATGTTATTGAGAGCGCTATGGGTGGTGGCTCCAAGATGGTGATTGTTAAGTATGGTCTTAATGAGGAGGAGATTGCCGAAAATGCCTCGATTATTTTGTCGCTTGAGGAGCATTTGCAAAATGGCGATGAGCTGATAGTCGATGTGACGCACTCATTCCGTTCGCTACCACTCTATATTCTCAACCTGCTTATTTATCTTAAGAATGTGAGTGATAAGCGCATTAATATATCCCATATATATTATGGTATGCTTGACTATATGCGAGAGAACCAGGGTATCGCGCCAGTTGTTGACCTTATACCGTTGCTTAAGCTGAATGATTGGATTACGGCCGCTCATAACTTTTCAAAGTTTGGAAATGGTTATAAAATTGCAGAGCTTTTGCGTGACGAAGGAGATGAGGTTGCTGCTACGGCTGTCAAAAACTTCTCTGATGTAAAAAACCTCAACCACTTGGTAGCGATGCAACAGCAGTATAACGCCTTAACAAGGTATTCTAAAACTAATGAGAATTGGTCTGTTATTGCTAATGCTGTTGTACCAAAGGTGATAGAACGATTTCGTAAAAAGACCTTTGTTGAGCAGGAAAATAATGCCTATAGTACATCTGATTTCCAATTTAATATTGCCAAGTGGCACTATGAGCATCTCAACTTCTTTGCGGCCTATACAAATCTCTCTGAGGCTGTTGTGAGTCGTTGCGCCGAGTTTGTGCTTAGCTATAATGGCGAGCAGAATGAGCTGGTGGATGACTATCTTTTTAGAGAGGCGGTCAAGGACTATTTGAAAGAAGATGCTTGTAATAATGAGTATGATATTTTGAATGGTTGGTCGCGCTTATGGAACGATATTGCACCTTGCCGTAACGCCCTCGCACACGCTAAACGCAGAGCTGGTGAGGCAATGAAAGCTCAGATGATGATAGAAAACTTTTCGGAATTTGAGGGTCGTTATCCAATGCTCAAACAGAAACAAGGTACAAAGATTTGTCCTGTAGCAATTTATAATATTGTTATGGTAAATTATACAGAGAGAGTTGAAAAGAGGAAGAAAAACAAAAAAAATAAGAAAAATAAGAATAAGCAATAACCCGATTAGCCCCCCCCCAACCACGAGCCACACTAACAGAGTGGCTCTTTTTTTATAAAAAAGAGAACAATTCGACAAAAAATTCGTAACTTTGCGCAATTATAGGCTAAATGGACAAAAATATAAACACATATAAGCTATGAAGTTCCAAGAGTACAAAAATCTCAATCTGCCACAGACTGCCGAGCAGGTGCTTAAGCTGTGGGATGCGGAGGATACTTTCCGCAAGAGTATATCGACACGCGAGGGTCATCCTGCGTTTGTCTTCTATGAGGGTCCGCCATCAGCTAATGGTATGCCGGGCATTCACCATGTTATGGCTCGTACTATTAAGGACATCATCTGCCGTTACAAGACTCAGCAGGGCTACCTTGTTCACCGCAAGGCCGGCTGGGATACTCACGGTCTGCCTGTAGAGTTGGGCGTAGAGAAGAGTTTGGGCATCAAGAAGGAGGATATCGGTACAAAGATTACAGTTGAGGATTACAACCGCTACTGCCGTCAGGATGTTATGAAGTACACCGATGTGTGGAGTGACCTTACTCGCCAGATGGGTTACTGGGTAAATCTTGAGGATCCGTATATCACATACGACAACAAATATATCGAGACCTTGTGGCATCTGCTCAAGCGCCTCTATGATAAGGGTCTGCTCTATAAGGGTTACACCATTCAGCCATACTCGCCGGCAGCCGGCACTGGCCTCTCTACCCACGAGCTTAACCAGCCTGGTTGCTACCGCGATGTGAAGGATACAACCTGCACAGCGCAGTTCCGCATTGTGCGTAACGAGAAGTCGGAGCATCTGTTTGCCGATGTTGAGGGCGAGCTCTTCTTCCTTGCGTGGACAACAACACCGTGGACTCTGCCTTCAAATACAGCTCTTTGCGTAGGTCCGTCAATCGACTATGTAAAGGTTAAGTGCAACAACCCATATACTGACGCTCGCCAGACGATCATTATGGCGTCAGACCTTGTTCCAACCCTCTTTGGTAAGAAGATGGAGGGTAAGTTTACCGTTACAGAGGAGCACTACAAGGGCAAGGAGCTTGAGGGTATTCGCTACGAGCAGCTTATCGACTGGGTTAAGCCTATGGAGGCATACGGTGACGCTTTCCGCGTGATTGTGGGTGACTATGTAACCACTTCAGACGGTACGGGTATCGTTCATATCGCTCCAACCTTTGGTGCTGATGATGACCGCGTAGCTAAGGCCGCAGGCATTGCTCCACTCTTTGTTGTTGATGCTGCGGGTAAAAACTGCCCAATGGTTGACCGTTCTGGTCGCCTCTTCCGTTTGGAGGATATGGATGCGCAGTTTGTTGCCGATTATGTAAATGTTGAGCACTATACAGAGTGGGCTGGTCGCTATGTAAAGAATGCATACGACGAGAAGGCTGATGACCAGACTCCTACACTCGATGTTGATATCTGCGTGGCTCTCAAGGCTGAGAATAAGGCCTTCAAGATAGAGAAGCACACCCACTCATATCCACACTGCTGGCGTACCGATAAGCCGGTGTTGTATTACCCGCTCGACTCTTGGTTTATCAAGGTTACAGCTATGCGTGACCGTATGGTTGAGCTTAATAAAACCATCAAGTGGCAGCCTGAGAGTACAGGCTCTGGCCGCTTTGGTAAGTGGCTTGAGAATTTGGCGGACTGGAACCTCTCGCGTTCTCGCTTCTGGGGTACACCGCTCCCAATTTGGGCTACCGAGGATTACTCGGAGATGAAGTGTATCGGCTCGGTTGAGGAACTTATCGCCGAGATAGAGAAGTCTGTAGCTGCGGGCGTTATGACCGAAAATCCATTTAAGGATTTCGTTGTGGGCGATATGTCAAAGGAGAACTACTCTGTTGAGCGTATCGATCTGCATAAGCCTTATGTTGACCGCATTGTGTTGCTCTCATCTAAGGGCGAGCCTATGCGTCGCGAGAGCGACTTGATTGATGTGTGGTTTGACTCAGGTGCTATGCCTTACGCTCAGTTGCACTATCCGTTTGAGAATGCCGACAAGTTCGATACCGTCTTCCCTTCAGACTTCGTAGCTGAGGGTGTTGACCAAACTCGAGGCTGGTTCTATACTCTGCACGCGTTGGCTACAATGCTCTTTGATAAGGTTGCCTTCCGCAATATCATCTCTAACGGCCTTGTGCTTGATAAGAATGGCAACAAGATGTCTAAGCGTCTTGGCAACGCTGTCGATCCATTTGAGGTTTTGAACCAGTATGGTGCTGATGCAACCCGTTGGTATATGATATCCAACTCGCAGCCGTGGGATAACCTTAAGTTTGATAAGGAGGGTGTTGATGAGGTGCGCCGTAAGTTCTTCGGAACACTTTATAACACCTACTCGTTCTTTGCTCTCTATGCAAATGTTGATGGCTTCACAGGTAAGGAGGATATCGTTGCCGTAGAAAACCGTCCTGAGATTGACCGTTGGATTATCTCGGAGCTTAACTCTCTTACTGCTCGTGTAACTGAGGCTTTGGAGAATTATGACCCAACCCCTGCAGCGCGTGCTATCCAGGAGTTTGTCTGCGAGAACCTCAGTAACTGGTATGTGCGTCTTAACCGTAAGCGTTTCTGGGGTGGCGAGATGACAGAAGATAAGCTTGCTGCTTACCAGACTCTCTATACCTGCCTTGAGACCGTTGCTAAGCTGGCCGCTCCATTTGCTCCGTTTATCTCCGATCGTATCTATCGCGACCTCAATGCCGTTACGGGCTATAACAGCGAGGAGTCGGTACACTTGTCTCAGTTCCCTGTGTGTGATAAGAGCCTTATCAACGCCGACCTTGAGCAGATGATGTTTATCGCCCAGAAGGTGTCATCTATGGTGCTTGCTCTGCGCCGTAAGGTTAACATCAAGGTGCGTCAACCACTGACAAAGATACTTATTCCTGTCCTCGATGCCGATGCTGAGCGTCATATCGAGGCTGTAAAGAGCCTTATTGCAAATGAGGTGAATGTTAAGGAGGTTGAACTTATCCACAACACTACAGGCATTATCACCAAGCGCATTAAGCCGAACTTTAAGACTTTGGGTCCTAAGTATGGTAAGTATATGAAGGCTATTGCTGCTTTGGTGGCAACATTTAGCCAGGAGCAGATCTCTGCCGTTGAGTGCGGTGAGTTGACTACCCTCGATATGGGCGCAGAAACTATTGAGGTGTCTGCAGCAGACTTTGAGATTACCTCGGAGGATATGCCGGGTTGGTTGGTAACCTCTGAGGGAAAACTTACCGTTGCCCTCGATATCACCCTTACTCCGGAACTTGAGATGGAGGGTGTGGCTCGTGAACTTATCAACCGCATCCAGAATATCCGTAAGGAGGCTGGCCTTGAGGTTACCGATAAGATCCGCGTGGAGATTGAGGCTCTGCCAGCTATTGAGCCGTCAGTTGCCAAGTATGCCGACTATATCGGTCAGCAGACCTTAGCTGTTGAGGTTGTCTGCACCGCAAACCCTCAGGGCTTCACTGCCGAGAAGTATAACGAGGTTAATGATGAGCCTGTGGTTATAGCTATTAACAAATTATAGTGTGAATTTTAGCGTGAATTTTAGCGTGAAAAGGGGCATACCTGCTTCCGCTAACATATAAAAGCAGCAAAGGGTTGTACGATAAGTACTACCCTTCGCTGTTTTTTTAGCGTGATAGTGGCGTATTTACTGCCTTCCTTGTTCTGTGGCTGAAGGTCACATACAAAAGTATGCTCCCTCCAACCCCAAAACAAGAGCGTTGTAAATCCACCACTCTGACGCTAAAAGGGTGCGCGAATGGAGGTAGGGAGTTTGCGGAATTTAGTGAGTTTAGAGAGTTTAAGGAAAGACCATAGAAGCACTAACTTCCCTAAATTCTCTAAATTCCCTAAACACCCTAAACTCTCTACCCCTATGACAGCTGTTACATTTGTCGTGAAAAGTCGGCATACCCTCTTTTAACAACAAAAAATGGGTTGTACTGTCGTAGTACACCCCATTATTCTTTATAGCGGGAGCGGAATACCCCCCCCACAGTATAGCCAAGATTATTTTCTTGCCTCCTTTGCCTCAATACATTCGGTTGCGTGAGGTACGCGGAGCAGTCGCTCACGAGGGATAAGTTTGCCTGTAGTTTTGCAGATGCCGTAGGTTTTATGCTCGATGCGCACTAAAGCCATCTCAAGATTTTTGATAAACTTGAGCTGGTGAGAAGCGAGTCGTTCGCTCTCGTCCTTAGAGAGTGTGATAGCTCCCTCCTCAAGCACCTTGAAGGTAGGGGAGGTGTCCTCGGTGTCATTGTCTGCTGAACGGGTAATAGCGGCGCGGAGCTGCTCATAGTTAGCGCGTGCAACGGCGAGCTTCTCAAGAATCAGCGCCTTAAACTCTGCCAATTCGGCGTCGTTGTATCGAACTTTAATATTTTCAGCCATAGTTTTTTAGCTTTTGTTTTATCAAAATTAAATATAATATTTGACATATACAAATATCGGACTAAAAATTTTACTGTTGGCTTGGTTTTCTCCGCCCCAATTCTATCCAAAAACAATAGCGTGCCACCGTGACACGCTATTGTTTGTTCTATTTATCGTACCTTAAAATCGGGGTCAGCCTTCATCGGAATAGGCATTGAGCTATAGTATCCCGACTCAAACTTATCGCGTACAGCCTTAAATGCGTTGATTGTGTACTCTACATCCTCCATTGTGTGGGCTGCTGTAGGAATAACGCGCAAGATAATCTCTCCCTTAGGAATAACCGGGTAGATTACGATTGAGCAGAATACGCCGTAGTTCTCACGAAGGTCAACGATAAGGTTTGTGCCCTCCTCGTTACCGCCCTTCATATATACAGGAGTTACAGGTGACTGTGTAACGCCAATCTCAAAACCGTTCTCCTTCAGTCCGTTCTGCAATGCTCGGGTGATATCCCACAACTTCTGCTGGTACTCAGGGTGGTTGCGAATAAGTTCCAAACGCTTAAGCGCACCGATAACCATAGGCATAGGCAGCGACTTAGCGTAGAGCTGAGAACGCATATTGTAGCGGAAGAGGTTTACAAGCCAACGCGGAGCGGCAACAAATGCGCCAATACCGGCCATAGATTTTGCGAAGGTGTTGAACAGTACATCTACGCCATCAACAACGCCGAAATGTGCAGCAGTGCCGCGACCACCAGGGCCCATTGTACCAAAGCCGTGAGCGTCGTCAACGAGCAGACGGAAGTTAAAATCTTGCTTAGCCTTAACGATAACATCAAGGAAGCCCAAGTCGCCCTTCATTCCAAACACGCCCTCGGTGATAACCAACACACCACCTCTCTGCTGCTCGGCAAGCTCGGTTGCGTGCTGAAGCTGAAGACGAAGTGACGCCTCGTCGTTGTGTCCATATACGAAGCGCTTGCCTCGGTGCATACGTAAACCGTCGATAATGCAAGCGTGACACTCAGCGTCATAAACAACAACATCGCGAGGAGTAAGCAGACAGTCAATGATAGAGATCATACCCTGATAGCCGAAGTTGAGCAAAAAGGCATCCTCCTTGCCAACAAACTCAGCCAACTCGCGCTCAAGTTGCTCGTGGTACTTTGTCTGACCACTCATCATACGCGCACCCATAGGTGCAGCCATACCAAATTGAGCGGCACCGGCAGCATCTGCTTCGCGTACCTCAGGGTGGTTAGCCAAACCTAAGTAGTTGTTCAAACTCCAGTTGAGCATTGTCTTACCACGGAACTTCATATGTGGGCCAATCTCGCCCTCAAGTTTAGGAAACGCAAAGTATCCGTGTACATTCTGCATATACTGACCAATTGGTCCGCCTGTGTTCTTTTCAAGGCGCTCAAAAATATCTACCATATTGAAATGTAATTTTTGTTTTAAGATATAACTATTTGCAAAGGTAAGAAATTTTTGATGATGTTGTTCCGTAAAAATACCTATTGTGACAATATTAAGTTTTAACGACACATTCCCCGATTTGGTACTTTTGGGACCTCTCCCTTTTATATTATATATATAGGTATAGGACAAAAACGCAGAAATGTTAAACTTTTTTGAGAAAAAATGCTCATACTCTTTTATTTTTCGCAAAACTATTCTATCTTTGCACTCGATTTTGCGACTAAACCCATAAAAAGTGTGCTGGGATGTGGCAAAATTGAGGTTCTTTGAGAAAAAATAGAAATTTGTGCAAAAAATTTTGCAGATTAAAATTTTTAGTATATCTTTGCACCTCGGTTGGGAGTTATAACGCCGATGTAGCTCAGTTGGCCAGAGCAGCTGATTTGTAATCAGCTGGTCGGGGGTTCGAATCCCTCCATCGGCTCCAAGAGGACAACCTCAATGAGCAAACCTCCAACCAATGGGAAGATACCAGAGTGGCCAAATGGGGCAGACTGTAAATCTGCTGGTTTTTACCTTCGGTGGTTC
>JAFNYE010000054.1 GCA_017383345.1 Alistipes sp.
ATCAAGACTATCGACTCTATCTGCACGACCCTCAAGGATAACAGTTCGCTTTACACCATTAACTTCAAACTCAAACGGGTGATGGAAGGTATCCTCAACCTTAAGCGTTACAAAGTTAGGATGAGCTATATCGTAAGGCAGCAGATTATTCTTGATATACTTAATTACAATCTGTTGCACAACGCTCATCTCTCCCTTGAGCATATCCTCATTAAATGGAGCGCCACCATAGCGCTCTTTGCTAATGGCTCTATTTACAAATCCTGTAATTTTCTCCTCTGTAATACCCTCTAATATTGATTTAGGGTTAGTTTTCTTAACCAATAAATCTTCATATAGATACTCAGCCGCGCTATGAAATATAACACCAAACCCCTTATTATCAAGCTCCTCCTCAAGCCTATTCTCCTCCTTAATATGCGCAATATAGTGGAAAAAGAACTTCATTGGACACTTTACATAAGTCGAGAAGGCTGTTGGGGACAACTTCTTTTCACCCGTTGTATATTTCTCAAGTTCCTCAAAGCAACGGCTGTCCTTGGGAACAGAGAACGAGTTGTGATGAAGCACATTGATATTCATAGCCACCTTGAGCGTATTAATCTTTATGCTCGACTCAAACTCTAATTGACGAATATAACGACTCTGCTCACCGGAGCCCTTCTCATCTGCCACAGCCGGATATACCAACCACACATTCTCGGCACGCTGTATCAAACGGTAAAAATAGTAGGCATAAACACCTTCGTGGTGCTCTCGCGTAGGCAAACCATAGGCATAACGCAAGTTGTAAGGTATAAACGACGAGTCTGTTATACGGGTTCCCGGAAAGTTATTGTCGCTCATAGACAAAACGATAACATTCTTGAAGTCGAGGTTACGAGTCTCAAGAATACCCATAATCTGCACACCCTTGAGAGGCTCGCCCTCAAACGGCACACGAACACTCTGCAAGTGGCGGCGTATAAGCGAGCGACAAAGACTAAGAGGCAGCTCTATCTTGCACTCCTTTACCAAATTGCCCAGCTGAACGATACTTTGGCGCGACTGTATCAACATCTCTATCTGCATCTTGTCATCAGCCACAATCTCTGCCACATAACTTATAACAGTATCCAAATAAGCTATCAGCTCCTCAGCGCTATGAGTTGTCGTAAAGAGTACGCTCGCATAAGGCAAATGGGCCAACGATTCTACAGGCACATTGTAGATATATTTATCCACGATGCTACTTTTAATTGCCGCTACAACCTTATTATCAACCAGCCCGATAAGATAAGGATGAGTTATTATTGAAACAACATCGGCGTGATAGAATGTCACACCATCCTCGCCACTATGAGCGTGATTTTGAAGCTCAAGCAGACGCTCAATAAATGAGTATGCCACACTTTGACGCAATGGATAACCCATAGTCACATTTATACCACTACCCTGCTCGTCACCACCCTTAAACTCTGCAGGAAGGGTATAGAGCAACGGCATTAGCATATTTTCATCGGTCAAAACAATGGCCGTCTCCTTATCCAACTTTATATCTTCACCACTCTTTTCTGCAAGTTCTCTCAGCACTTGAACAACATAGTGACACTGCGACACAGAAGTGGTGGTTGAGGCCACCGTAAGCGATGAGATGCTCTGCTGAAGGTCAGTATGCGATACAGGCATAGACGACGGATATCTCTTGATATTTTCGCGTATAAAACGGCCTGCCTCTTGCTCATCGGAGAGGTAGTAGTCGCTATAATCCCAGAAAAAGTCAGCATCGTGACAACTCTTAAGGTAATCAAAGAGCCTCTTCTCACAAGCACTCAAGGCGTTAAAACCGACTACAGCATATCGACCTTGAGGAAGCAGTTGCTCCGATGCGCTCTCGATACGCTCTGCAGCGTCACGATATATCATACCCGAGTAACCAATGCGCAAACTACGCAAATGGGCCTTATATTGGTCATAAATGGTGTATAACGAGCGCCATATCTTAAGAAAGTACTCCTTGTGTTCATTGAAGGAGTGACGCGAGTTAAGTATGTTCCAAAATTGATTAAGGCACTGTTTCTGCTCTTCAGTAAGTTCCTTGAGGTAGTCTATATCGGCATCAATCTGCTTAAGGTCGGCAATATTGGCAAACAGGAGCTTTGCGTCAACTTGATACTTGTCAATCATATCAAAGTCGGCAATCAGCATCTCGCCCCAATGATAAAAGCGATCGAAGTCCTCATTATGATACTGCTTGTAAATGTTGTACAGCTCCGCATTGAGGCGCAAACGATCTGCCGAGCGCAGACAAGATATCTGCCCCATCAGCTCATCAATAGTTGTAAAGCGTGGCGACCATATAGGTTTGTCACAAATAGAGGTCAGCGCCTCTGTAAAAAATAGTCGGGCGCGCTGCGATGGAAATAATATTGTCAGCGTTGAAAGCTCGTCGCCATACTTAGCATACAGCTGTTCGGCCACCTCGGTCAAAAAACTCTTCATAACTACTCTACGGCAAGAATTTCGCCACCAAAGAGCGAGTTTTTGTTTCGCAAGATTGTAGGGCGACCGCGATATACCATCTTTGCCGCCGTAGAGGTCACAACCTCCAAGCGCTCTCCAACAGACAGACCAATCTCGGCATTGTGCGACGCATCGACATCGGCAGCTACAGTTTTGAGATCTAAGCCCTCCACTTTAGCTGTTGACACATTTATTTTGAAGTAACGCGAACTTCCGCTTATCTTTAGTCTGCTCTTTCCTGTACACTCCACAAGGGCGTCTAAGCTCTCAATATTGAGGGTCACATCAGCACCACCCTTAACTGCTAAATCGAGCAACTTGGATCTGATTACACCCTCGAATTTGGCATTTGCGTGCGTTATAGATATATTATTCAAATCTTGGCACCATACAGTCACCTCTGTTGGCAAAATTGTCTGCTTGGCATCTACACGCTCAATTATCTGCAACACACCGTGCTTATCCACGCCTGTGCGAAAACGGGAAGATGGATTATTCTTTGTATCATAGACAATCTTTAGCTCCTCGTCAGTCTTAACCTTCTTGAAGGTTATATTCATAGGACCATCCACTATCACTTTGCTAAACGGCGAAAGCCACTCAGTCTTTGGTATCGAAATCAGACGGGCTGCGGTTGTCAGTGAATCTGCATCCTCAACGGCTGTTATATTACTCTGTGCCGATACTGAAAAAGATATGATAGTCAAAAACGCCAAAAACAGTTTTCTCATAACTTAATGTTCTATATTTTTTGTAAAGATAACTATTTTTTGGCAATCGCGCAATTTTTGACTAATTTTGACTACCTTTACAATGATTTTCAAGATTAGATATGGTTAGAGCGACATTTATTGCGTTGTGCGAACAAATGTAAGCGTTTTGTCGATTTACGACATTGAGACGGGCGCTGAGAGGGTTATTTCGTCACACACAATGAGTCGAGAGACCGTAGGCGTAGAGAATCCGTTCAAGCAGTATGAGGAGGAGTTTATTTTCAAGTCGCTCACAGTGGAACAGATGGCTGCGCGTTGTAATATAAGCGAGTCTGCGTTTAAGCACCACTTTTTCGAACACTACCACACAACACCTTATCAATGGCTCAGAATGCAGCGCCTATCTTTAGCTGCGCAGACGCTTGTTGAAGAAGATTTATCGATAAAGCAGATTTCCAACAAATACCAATTCTCGCAAGAATCACATTTCATTAAATGTTTCAAACAACAATTTGGACTCACTCCTAAAAACTTCCGCAAAGAGTATAGAAAGTAGGAATAGGTAGAGTAAGAGATATTTGGTAATATATTTGCAATCGTCGTCTTGTAACAAAAAACAAAGAGTTATGAGACGATTTTTACTTCTTACAGCACCTATCATCGCCCTGCTTGCAACAAGTTGCAACGACAATGACGATTGGACTCCACGCAGACAAATAAACCGCGTAGAGCAATTAATCAAAGAGTATCCCGCCACATCCGAGCAGTTCCACACCTTCATTTCAGACATTGAGCAAGGAGTGTGGGATATAGACAACTGGATAACCTACCGCAACAACGACATCTGGAGCACATCTTACAACGACTTTATTAACATTGCACCAGGTAAAGGAAGCCAGTTTCTCAATCTGGTATTTTTTGCCGATGGTACCTGCTGGCAATGCTACCTCTATGCACCGGCACCATACAACAACATACCCTATCCATTTCTCTACACCACCCTACTTTGGAGCTTTGACAGCGAAAATATGACAATAAAGCTCACAAATACCGACTATCAAGCAACAAGCAGCCAATATGCACAAACAACGCTACAGCTGCGATACTATCGCTATGGAGAGTTTATAATGGATGGCTTAGAACCGTCGCTCGAGCAACTTAACGGATATAAAATTCGCTATATCGGAAGCATTGACAACGCCGTCATTCGTGCAGATTACGAGGAGCGCTACAAAGATGAAAAGATATACTCCCAACTCAACGGCGAGAGTTTCAGATAAAAGGTTGTAATAGATTTATCCCCAAAAGCAAAACTTTTGGGGATTTTTGTTAGTGTATAACTTTTGAGCAGAGTAGAGAGTCATTTTTGAAAGTGCAAATACAAA
>JAFNYE010000055.1 GCA_017383345.1 Alistipes sp.
ATAAAGGGTCAAAAAGGGTTATGTGGCTGATGCCCAACGGCTCGATTGAACATCACACCTTTGCAGCGACAATTAGCGAACAGAGCGTCGTGAACCGCCAAAGGCTCTGCACCACAGCCGATGGAGCGAGGGCGAGAGTAACAGAGTCGTTTGAGCGAGCAACGATACGCTCGGCTGCTTTGGGTGAGGAGCTTACCCGGGCGCTAATGACAATCATATCCGCACCAAGAGTCTGGATAGAGGGACAAATGCCGACACCTGCACAAGTGACCGACCAGATTTTGGAGATTGCGCCATACACCGACGCGGGTGTGATAACGCTCAACATTGACTATAACCACAAAACCATCACACTATGAGGCTCTACATTGACGACCGACCCTGCCCTATAAAGGACAAGATAGTCATACCGATAGGCTACAACGCCACCGAACTGACTCAACCCCATTCGCTGCGTCAAGGTGTAGAGTTGGAGATTACAATCCCTGCGACAAATGAATCTAACGCCATTTTGGGCTTGGCTGAGGATATATACTCCGAGGAGCGTTTCAACGACTCGCACCACACCGCCCGAATAGAGAAGCAGGGTGTCACGCTACTCGAAGGTACAGCCATACTGCTCTCAACAGATGTAAACAGCAGCCTTGAGGGGGAGTATCGGCTCAGGATTGTAGCTCCGCAAAATAGATGGGCAAACCGCGCTGCACGAACACAGCTCCGAAGTTGCGGAATATCGTGGTCGATGATCCTCAACGAGCAGAATATCAAGGAGAGCTGGAGTACCGAGGAGCATAAGGCCGTCAGATACCTGCCCGTGTTGCGCAACCGTTATGAGCCCGAGTACTCAGGACTCTCCGCCGCGCCGCTGCAATATATTATGACTACCGACGACTACCACCCATTTATATCGATAAAGTCGATATTCAAAAGGGCATTCAACGGCTACGCCTTGCAGGGAGAGTTTATGGAGAGCGAGCTGATGCAAAAGCTCTATATGAGCGGTCAATACGCCTCGCCAGACACCGCTAAGCAGAAGCGAATGCTTGACTTCCTTGCTCGTCGCAAAGCCCCGACAACAGCCATAGCCGACCATTTGGGAACGGTCTATGCTACTGCAGCTTACGATGGTGAGAGTCAGAGCGTTCTGGGCAACATTGTCGATACCGCCGACCCTACAGCCGTAGATTACGAGGGCAACCTTATGTCCGACACCTTCACAACGGCAAATGTCTTTGGCTTCGACCAACGAGGGCATTGTCGCTTTACATCCTCAATGGCGGCGACTGTGGGTTTTATGCTCCACCTGGAGTATATAACATCCTACTACATCCGCTCGCGTAGGGCATTGGATGGATTTAACCGCATAGTGGCAGAGCCCGGTGTGGATATAACATTCGACATTGCCAACAATTTTGCCGATCAGCGCCAGAGTCTGGTGGCCGGCATGAGTTACAACCTCTGCATCTTTGACTTCGACAACGCAGCCACCTATCAGCTTCGTGTCTATGATGCCGACACGGGTCGCGAGCTTACCCGTCAGAGCATCGAGTCTCGATACCAGAGCGTCACAATGCCCGCAACCGCCACAAACCTCAGGTGTGAGGTTGTCAACACCGCCGACACAAGTGGCGAGCCGTTCGATTGGGCTCTATACTTCGCCTTTGTTGACGAGCGAGGTCAGACCGAGGTGGTGGTCGATGTGCGCATACCACCTGAGGAGTTTTACCCCGGGGAGAGTCGCCGATTTAACGACATTCGCTTCAAAGGTGCGCAGAGAGATATGGAGTTAACGCTCATGCCCGCAACATCCCTGCGACCATACTTCTCAACCGTTCCTGGCTATGGCCAGAGCGTTGATATGAGCGACATAACCAACTCCCGTATATGGCTCATTGATATTGTTGAGGCTATATGTCAGATGTTCAACCTGATGATACTCACCGACGAGAGCAACAAGCGAATACTTATCGAGCCAATGGAGAGTTTCTACACTCAAAAAGTGTGGGATTGGAGCAAAAGGGTGGACTACGGCTCAAAATTGGAGTTGACAGACATAGGCATTGACGAGCCCGAGTGTGTGGAGCGCAGATACATCGACGCTGACTATGCTACCAAGGTCTATAACCAAACCAACACCACCGACCTTGGCGCGTGGAAAACAGAGAACGCCACCTATGGAGCCCTGCAAGGCACCAAGAGCATTGTAAACCCGCTCTTTACTACAGCGGTGAATAAGAGCGAGGTCTATGCACCCGCTTTGAGCGCCTCAATAATGCAGGTGGGCGACAATGCCGCCGAGGGGGCTATGGACACCCCGTTTACCACTCACATTGCTCTCTATCAGGGGTTAGTGCCTCTGCCGGAAGGGGAGTTTTGGGTCGAAGCAGAGCTGGGAACACACTACCCGCTTGCCGCCTTCTTCTTTGGTGGAGATGAGTTGAACGAGCCATTTTCGCTCTGCTTTGAAGATAGGGATGGCGTTGCAGGACTAAAGCAATACTTCGAGCCACAAGCCCGACGCATAGCCCAATCTCACCGCCTCTGCGCCACGGTTATTATCAGTCCGGCAGATGTCGAAAACCTATTCTCGCTCGCCACCAATGCACCCTCTGTTCGCGACCTGTTTGCCATAGAGGTGCTCGGTCAACAGGCTCTATATCGCCTTGAGAGCCTGAAGAGTTACGACCCGAATACAGGCAAAGCAGTATGTACATTTATTGAAAACAGCTATGAGTAACACCCGAAAGAGTCTGACTGAAACAGAGTCGCTGATACTTGAACATTTAGAGCAGCTCTTTGTCAAGCACTACACCCACACACTCCTTGCCGAGCTTTGGCAGATGGGGCTTATTAATGCCAAAGCGGTTGAAGCTATCGCCATAAAGCGCGAGGTGGATAGGCTCAAAGAGCAAGGGGTTACAATACGCCGAGCAATGGAGGACACCGCCTATAAATACTGCTGCTCGTACGAAAAGGTAAGGAAAATTATTTACGGCTAACCACAACTAAACCATTATGAGTCAAACTATCAACATCAACGCCTCAACTACAGTCGCTACCATCGACATTGAGGGCACTATAGGGTCTGCCGAACAGGGCACCTCGGTAACCACATACAAAGAACTTAAAGAGCGCCTTGAGCAGATTGAACAGCTCCAAACACCCATCGTTATGGTCAACATCCGCTCGGTCGGGGGCGATGTATCCGATGCGATGCTTATCTACGAGGCTCTGCTCTCGCTCGATGCCCACATTACCACCCGCTGCTACGGCTATACTGCCTCGGCGGCAACCATTATAGCCCAAGCCGCCAATGAGGGTTGTCGTGAGATTGCCGACTCGGCGCTATATCTTATCCACAACTGTTCGCTCTCAACCGAGGGTAATGCCCAGCAACTTATCGAGCAGGCGGAACTACTCAAAAAGACCGATGAGCGCATAGCCGCCATATATGCCGCCCACTCGGACAAAGATGCAGAGTATTATGCTCAGATTATGTCGCAAAATGGGGGTCAGGGCGTTTGGCTATCGCCCGAGCAGGCTCTTGAGGCGGGACTTGTGGATACCATTGTCACAGCCGACACAGCACCTACAAAGGGTCTGATTGAGCGCGTTGCCAAGTGGTTGGGATTAACCTCCGACAAGCCCGCTCAAACCGCGCCCGCAACACAACTACCCGTAGGCAAGCGCTCTGACACTCAGACTACAACAACCCGCTCCTCTCTCATTGCCCTTACCGAGGGACAAGCGGCTGTACAGCCGACAACAACCGCTCCGATAGAGGATCCCGACTACCAGGGCGCGGCACTTACTGCCAATGCCGCAGCCTACAACCGCGACCTTGCGGCTTTCAAATAGGCAGAACTTAACAACACTAAAACCACAAAACTATGTTAATCGAAAATCCAAAGACCTACAAAGGCACCGACCTTGAGACCATCTTCTTCCGTCCAACCTTCTGCGGCAAGAGCGCCGAAGATTTCGGCATCCGCGTAATCTACAATATGCCCGTACCGACTACCGTGCAGGTATGGAGTCAGCCAGAGCAGATTTTGCGCTCGTACGAGAATGGCTGGAGTGGCGGCAGCAATGCCCAGAAGTTCCAGAAGACAATCAATATGAACCGCGTCAAGGCTGAGACCCGCTTCTCTGCCGACGACTACTTCTCTATGGTCTTTGAGAAGATTGCCTCCAACGGTCAGGATCTTACCGGCACAGAGCTTGAGAAGGCCGAGACTGAGTTGTTCCGTCAGGCCATCGCCGAGGGCGTACGCAGCACTATGTGGCTCGGAGATACTAATGGTACAATCTCGGAGCTGACAACCTTCGACGGCATCTTTGCCAACATCAAAAAGTCATTGGACTGCATCAACCACTACCGCATTGACTCAAACACATCTACACCCGATGCTGTAGATATGTTCCGCAGTTGCTGGGATGAGGCGGGCGCGAGCCTCAAGGCGCTCCGCTCAGAGGGCAACCTGGCTTACTTTGTAAGCTCCGATGTGTATAACAACTACCTTGACTACCTCGACTCCATTGCTGTCGATTCGGCATACACAGCCCTTGTCAACGGCCACGCCGACCTCTGCTATCGCGGCATTCCTGTCATCGAGGTACCTCTGGGCAAGTATGAGCAGAACGAGTTCTCAACCTTCTGTATGCTTACCGACCGTCGCAACCTCGTCTTGGCACTCAACACAGCCGATATGCCTGAGAACGAGGTGAGAATGTGGTACAACCCTGACGAGATGGAGAACCGACAGCGTGCCGTATTCCTGGCCGGCGCAGATTTTATCGATCAGGATTTGATTTCAATCTACTACTCCGCATTCTAATGGACTACAAACCGATAGGTGGCATCGAGAGGTGCAGCCTCTCTGCCGCCAATGCGGTTGACCAGAGCATTGTGGAGGTTACGCTGGCAGAGGATTGCTCCGAATATACGCAAACCATAGACGGCAGTAAGAGGGCGATGGTGGTACAGCACACTCTTACACTTGTTGCACCAACAGAGTGCGCCGAGAGGTGGTTTGACCCCGACTTTTTGGAGTTAGTCCTCTACGACGGCGTTGTAGCGACACTCTCACTGAACAGCAACGCCCGGATAACAACCCCCACGCTGCGACTTCAATCGCTCACATCAACCACATCGAAGTCGGTGGAGCAACAGCCCACCACAACCCTCGTTTTGTCAAACCAAACCACAACACTAAACCGTCCAGACTATGAGTAACAAGAGTAAAGTATGCGGTGCGGTGGCCTCTGCGCCCGACCCATACAGCTATCGCAGCGCCAAGGTCGAAAATGACCAATTTTGGAGATGGGGCTCAGACAACCGCCTACCATTACTTCTCTCGGCAGTATCGCGCTGCTCGACAACACACCGACGCATTATCAACGACAAGGCGGACTATATCTCAGGCAAAGGCTTCACCTATGACAGCTCCATTCCGCTCTTGGGCAGATTTGTAGAGTCGGTCAATGGCTTCAACGAATCGCTCCGACAACTTATCAACAAAGTGGCTTTTGACAAGGCCCTGTTTGGCAACGCTTTTGTCGAGATTGTCACTAACGCCGACCACTCCTTCCTCTCGCTTTATCATCAGGATGCTGTGCGATGTCGCGTAGCAAAGGACTCTCAGCACATCCTTATGCACCACAATTGGGAGCAGTTCAAGAGTTCTGAGGCTATTTCACTACCCCTCTATCCGCACTTTGAGCAGCAGAGCGACGGCACTCTGCGCTCGATAATTCATTACAAGGATTACGAACCTGGGTTCAACCACTATGGTGTACCGCCATATATCGCAGGTCTTTCGGTCAGCGCCATTGCTTACAAAACCGATCGTTGGAACATCTCGCGCTTGGACAACTCATTCCAACCTTCGGGCGTGATGATCCTCGATGATGCTGCCGAGTCTGAAGCCGATGCGGAGCGTATCATTCGTGCAGCCGAGGAGCGCTTTGCTGGCAACCCGGGGCAAGTGATGTTTATCGTCAAGGGCAGCAGCGAAAACGAAAATTCGCGATTTGTGCCGATAACATCCTCCGCCGACGGCGACTGGAAGGCTCTGCACGAGCAGGCCACAAACGACATTGTAGTTGCCCACTCGTGGTTCCGTTCACTCAGCGGCCTAAATTACACCTCGGGCTTCAATGCCGAGCGAATATTGCACGAGTACGAGATTGCGCTCAACACCGTCATTTTGAGCGAACAGGCGGAGCTTCTTGAGCCGCTGATAGAGGTTATCGGCTCAACGCTGGGTATAGATTGCTCCTCGCTTGAGTTTATCAACCGTCCACCAACACGCTCAAAGCCTATATATATGAAGGTGTGGGAGGCTCGCAAGGCTGATGGTCTTGACTACGACCCCGATGACGAAAAACAGCAGTTCTATCTCTCCGAGATAACCAAGTACAATGTAACAAAGATTGACTAATGACAACACTTATCACACCCCAGCAGGTTATCGACAACGCCTTTGCAGCTATCGATGACCTCAGCCCCGACAGTATCACGCCAAGCGATATCATTGCCGCCACAACGCGTTATATAGAGGCTATTGTGGGCAAAAATCTGCTCCAGTGCATTGCCGAGGGGGACTACCCTCAGCTATACCACGACTATGTCGTTCCCGCACTCAGTTGGGCGGTAAGGTATATGGTGCAACCCTCGCTCAACATCCGCACCTCCGACGCAGGATTGTTCGCCCCACGCAGCAATAGCGCCACCGAGCCATCTACTCAGGCAACACAGGCGCTTATGCGCTCAATAAAGCTACGACTACAGACTCTTCTGCGCCGACTCTCCGACCACCTGAACGCCAACAGCGAGCAGTATGAGCAGTACGACCCAAAGTGTAACGCTCTAAACCGATGTTCTATCTATGGAGGGTATATACAGATTTGGTAGTTCGGCAATATTGGCACTACTCAGTCTCTTTGCACCCGTTAAACCTATGGTTTACAGTGTGTTGTGCTTTATACTCATAGACTTTATCAGCGGCGTTGCAGCCTCGCGTACCACAGCCAAACGCGAAGGGAAGAGGTGGTATTTTGAGAGTTTTCAGGCTTGGAGAACGCTCCATAAAGTCGGCTTTACAGTCACCGCCGTAGCGATGTGCTGGATCATAGAGTCCTGCCTGCTTGACTTTATGACCCTCAACCTGACCAAACTCTTTGCCGGCTTTATCTGCTCTGTTGAGCTATGGTCGTTCCTTGAGAATGCCTCACAACTATCCGACGCTCCACTATTTGAGTGGATGCGCAAATACCTACATCGCAGAATTGACAAACAACTAAACGGATAACTATGAACCATCTTCCCCGAGGGCTACGCAACCTCAACCCAGGCAATATTCGCTGTTCAATGGTACACTATGTTGGCGAAAAGAGATCAACCGACAGAGCCTTCAAGCAGTTTGAGAGCCTCGACTACGGCTACCGCGCAATATTCGTGTTGCTCCACACCTACTTCCTGCGCGGATATGTGACTATCGAGCAGATGATTAACCGCTATGCTCCGCCCATTGAGAACAACACCAATGGCTACATCAACCGCCTTTGCACCCTCGCGCTCATCGAGCCGCATAGTCGTGTCAACACCGCCGACCACGATAAGATGGTAGCTATCGTGGCGGCTATCTCGACAATAGAAAACGGGGTGAAAGCCGATATGGATGCCGTTGAGCGAGGCTGGCAACTCTTTAAGAAAGACTATATCAGCTTGAACGCCAACAAGGCTTGATCTATACGGGTAAAGCACCAGCGAGCATCTGCCCCCTCGCGCATTGAGAATTTGCGATAGAGTGCAGCACTACCCATTGCAAAGTCACGCAAGAATAGTTCCGTACGGCTGCCCTTGAGGAGTTTTTTAAGTTCTTTATCCCCAAAGCGGCAGACGCGCTCAATCTCAAACACACGCCCCACAACACCCTGTGGGCGCTCCGTAGCAAGGGCCACACCGTTGTTGCTCCACACATCGGCTCGGCCTGCAAAGGCGGCTGCTACAAGGCGCGAATGGACTAACGACACATCGGGGAGGATAAGGTATTTATAGCGTTCAAAATCGGTTGTCGGCGCCGCAAATGGTGCGCTATAGGCCTCACTCTGCCCAATCTCAAAGCTCGCAACACCAACAGCCTCTGCCCTAATGGTAGGGGCTGTGTGGTCTATATATATATTGACCTGCTTACACTCGCCACCGAGCGAGAGCGTTGATACCGAGCACCCCTCAAAGAGCCTCAAAGCCTCAGCCGTATCAAAGAGCGGTGAACACTTTATACAAACATTATCGGCCACGCTCTTCATTCGCTCCATAAGCGCAACAACATTGGGCGAACAATCCTCCAACAGCACAACCCTGTCACCACTCTCCGTACGACGGTCAGGGTCAACAAATATCCAGTCAAAATGGTCGGAACACTGTTCCAGATACTCCTCTGCCGAGATGTTTAACACCTCGACATTCTTTACACCCAGAAGATTTAGATTGTAGCGCGTAATTTGACTTAGCACCTCATCCCTCTCGCAGCAAACCACTCTATCAAAGCGGCGTGAGAGTGCCAGCACATCCACACCAAGACCCGCAGTAAGGTCAAGAGCGCTATTGCCACCCATACGCTTGCAGTCGGCAACAGCCTCACTTGAAGATTGCTCATAGGCTCGTGGCGGAAGTACCGCTCGCACAGCGTAGTATGAGGGGAGTTTACTCTTAGCCCTCTGCAATCGCTTGACCTGCGTGGCGACAATCTGCGCGTTCTCAATATGCTTATCAAGAGCTATATCAACGGGGTTGCGGCCTATATTCTGCTCTATGGCAAGGCGACAAGCGGGGCTTATTGCTATCTCAAATTCAGTCAAAGTCATACGCAAAGTTAATCATAGTTTTCGATTTTCAGGCTCTGAGTCTTAGCAAAACCCCAATAAAATATTGTAGCACCTATAAGGATTGCATAGTAGAGCGCCACACCTGCACCAGAGAACGACATCTGGCTATAGCCCACACCTAACGACACCGACCACTCTATGATGCGGTTTGCACACTCATTACACCACAGCGTCGGAGCGACAAAAGTTTGCGCCACAACATTGGGCATAACCACCATAATGAGGGTATAGACAAGGTTTAACTGCACAAATATCAGCACCACAGGGGTAAGCAGTATAGAGAGAATAGATATTGTTCCAAAGCAACTGACAACTATTGGAAGCGTCGCTGCAATACATACCGTCGATATAGCCACTGAGTGAAGTATCCACCTTAAAAAGCCATTTCTCACACTCAGCCCACGACACAAATCAGCTCCGACAAAGACTATACCAGCCACAGCGGCAAACGAGAGCATAAAGCTCGGCTCAAAGAGCATTGTAGGCTCTACGCAAAGCATCATCAGCGCTGCAAAACATAGCGAATTTTCGCTCGCATACTCGCGGCCCAACACATAGCTCATCTCAAGCAGCGTAAGCATTATCGCTGCACGAATAGCACTTGTCGGATAGCCGCAGAGAGCCACATACAACCACACCAATACCACCGCAGCACATCGCAGTATAACATTTCCACGCCACAGCAACACTAACGGTCTGAGTAGCAGCACAATGAGCATCAACACCAAAGCCGCATGCAGACCCGACACAGCAAGCAGATGCGAAAGTCCGCTATATGAATAGGCGTTTGAGAGGTTACGGTCGGGGGCAACTTTTGCGCCCAATGTTATATTAAGCGCCACCTTTGCAGCATCGCTCTGCCCTAAAAGGCGCTCCATACGCTCAACCACCACCGTGTGCAGACGCCTCAGCGTTGCAGGACGAATGTACTCCATATTGCCCCGATAGAGCGACGCCTTACCCACAAAGCCCTGCTTGGCAAGTAGGCGATTGTACAATCTGCTCTCATCCAGAGGCTTAATCACAATATCGGCCCTAACCTCATCCCCCTGCTCAACAAATGCCAACGAGTCGGCATAGAGAGTAATTTTGGCATTACACTCCCGACCATTGTATCCAACAACCGTAGCGGTATAGGTTGCATAAGAGCCGTAATCATAACGGCGCTCACCAATCTTGAGCGTTGCATCTATACGCTGTAAGTGCGGCACACCTCCCGCCGTGTGGATATTATATGCCATACCGCCATAAGCAAAGAGCGCAAGCACAATCAAGGGCTGGTAGAAAATCGCAGCGACGGCTATCAGTATAAGCATTGCCACCCATATCCACACCGATATCGGACAATAAGCAGCAACAACAATGCCGGCAATTATCGACAAAAGTATCGACAACGCCGGCATTGACCTAAACCGCTCTTTAATATTTTCAACCGAAAAGGTGAACACGCTTTTACGACTTTATAGCACCAAAAAATTTGTCGTCATCAACACCTTCAGGTAGTTCTGGCTTGGGTGTTTCTGGCACATAATCACCCTCATCACCAACCTCTAAATCGGGAGTCTCTGTATCTATTGGCGCATCGTCACCACCGAGGTCTAAATCGGGAGCCTCGGTATCTATTGGCTCGCCATCATCGCCCCCAAAGTCATCTATAGGGTCGGGCAGTTCGGGCGCCAAATAGATTGAATACTCAGGCATATCTGGAGTAAACTCCTTATCCATAAGGTAGAGTTGCTGACGGATAATACCGCGACGACGCACCGCCGGCTCAAGGCAATACTTGAGATAGAGCGCCTTAAAATTCTCCTGCTCTTGAGGGTCAAGTTCCGAAACGGCACAACGCATATTTGGGAACAACAGTTTGCAATATGCTGTAGCCAAGCGCTTCACAGCCTTATTGTCGCGCAAATCTGCCCCCTCCTGACAGCTGACAATATCATCGAAAATCTGCCCATAAACCGACTCGGTACGCATCATGTGCAGCACCGTAGAGAAATACTCGCTATTGAGAGTCCATCCTTGAAGGATAGATGACGAGGTTAGTCGTGGCAACTTCCAACCCTCGATAAAACCAGAGAAGCGATCCATAAGAGCCGACGAGCGGAACACCTTTGGCAACACCATAAAGTACTCCTGCGACAACGGCTCGCGGTTTTCAGAGAGTTTAATGTTGCCCATAAGCACCAGGCCACAATCGGAGCGAAGGTTTATCTTCTCCAACTTAACAGAGCCCTCCTCCAAGAAGCCCTTCATAATAGACTCCAACTCATCAGGCTCTGACATACTGAAGGTCGAAATCTCATCTATAGCAACAGCGTCATAGAACATTATTGCTCCGTGCTGACCTGTCTTAAAGTTGTGGAACAGGCGTGCGCGAGAGGTCTTTCCACCACCAAGCGCCCAGACATACTTCGACAAGTTTGAGTATATATATGTCTTACCACTACCCTTTGGGCCAAACTCAATAAGGTGTACACGCGGCTCTACAAACGGCAGCAGGCGCGAGATAAACTCCATCTTCTGCTCAAGGCTCTCAAAACTGTCGGGGTTGTACTCCATTGCTGCGATAAGCACATCGACCCACTGCTCAAGGGTAAAGTTGTTACGCGCCTCACACAAAAAGTCAATCGACGGCTTATAGGGCTTGAACGACTGAAACTCTGTCATCACAATATAGGCATCCTCACGACCCTTTGGCGGCATATACTCAAGGGTAACCGCGCCCCATACCTCGCCATCCTTTAGGTCGGCAGCGTGGGTTTTAAGTACTGTTTGGCTGATGTAGGCACGGCGATTTATCTCGGCATCAGGAATGGCAAAAGCCACTTTACCCTCGGCCAAATCGCTCTTTACGATAAAGCGAGTGGTCAATTTAACCGTACCCTCAAGCAACAAGCGGGTACGCAGCGTCGCGGCATCGGGCATACGCTGGTCGAGGTAGTTGCGCACCGCCTCATCATCTACCCTACCCTGCTCATCACTAAATTTACGGATGATATAATCCTTGACAAACGCCGGCAAAGCGCGACCTGTAAAGAGAACATCGTTACGACGATCCTTCAATATCGCCAAATCAGGAAAATGATCGCGGATCATTTGCGAAATGGTTGGAGTGGTATTCATACTCTTTCTGTTTTGTGTTTCTACTTTTATAGATGCCCTCAGGGTAGAAATATTACACATCACCTTATACGGAGGCTGCACAATAACGCACTCAACTCTTAGAACGACTCATCCACCTCGTCTAAACCGCTGTAACTCTTTGGAGGCTCTGGAGTCTCAACCTCAACGGGCGCAGGCTGCGGAGCAGGTGTTGGCGTTGGTGTCGAAGGCGGAGTTGGCAGAGGCTCAAACTTCGGCTTGGTGGTTGGTCTCTTTGGAGTCAAATCAGGCGCGGGCTTCGGTTGCGGCTGCACGGCAATCTCGTGCTGTGGAGCAGAGATATTGATGCTCGGTTTTGGGGTGCTCTTGCCTGCTATGGTAAAGACAAACGATGTGCGTGCTATTGCAGCCTTAGCATCCGCCACAGCCACTGTGCCACGCATATTGGTGGCGCACTCAACACCCTTGTCGCGTTCCAGCGAGAAGTGCCTGCCGTTGATTTCAAGGCTCAAGGTATCCTCAAATTTGAATAAGCGACTAAACAGGCGACTACCATCACGCGCAGCCATAAGGGGCATCTCCGTGCGTACCATCTTAGCGGTGAGCGGAATACCCACGCGCTTGAGTTCGCCCTCAAATTGCAAATCGCGCAGAGTGTGAACCACCTTGACCTTGCCGCCATTGATGCTGATAGTATCATAGACGGCATAGTGACGATAACTGTGGGCAAGACGCTCAATAAAGGCCTTATAAAGCGCCTCACGCCACGCCACCAGCCGACTCTTCGCACCTCGACCCTGCAACTTCGCCGGCCTAAGCACCCACCAAACAAATCGAAGTAACATAGGTCTCATCTACAAATTTGACATCTTCACACCCGTGGTTAACTGTGATAGTGTCTCTCTATTGTTAGAAGAGACATTAAGCATAGACCTAACCATTAAAGATTTTCTTCGTTTGTTCCATATGCCCTTATTCGTCAACCCCTCCATTTGGCAAATTTGCTCAACTAAATTAAGCGTCGGATGCTCTATATACAACCGCTCAACCAATGTCCAGCGTTCATTGCCTTCCATTGTTTTGAGAAATTTTAAAATCCTATCAGCATCGCTCTCAACGACACAAGTAATCTGGCTTGAATCACCCACTCTACAAGTCGTTCTTCTCCGCCCCTGCAGGATAACTGACCAATCAATAATCTTACCTTGTTCCAAATTGACAGCTTGCAATTCTGGTTCAGTATAACTCAAAACACTTCCCTCTATACAGCGCTCTACCAATAAGCCCGCCGAAGTCCAACGCAGCAAGAATCCGCAGGCATCATCTCTAAAAATAGAAGAAGGTGCACAAAATGATTTAGTTATTGTCACTATCTCCATTGCTCTTAACACTCTTTACAAAATCCCACATAGACAATGCCGACACAGCCGGGACATTTGCCATCTTATCCTTTATAGGCACAGACAAAACATAGTTCTCGCCATACTTATATCGAGCTACTCCACAACCATCGTCATCGATCAACTTGTACGAGAAAGTAGACAAATACAAATTAGGATTACGCGAAGTTGACATAATTTTTAACGAGTCACCAGTTTCTTTAATAGAGCACCACTCTTGCTTACCAAATAATTCCTTAATCTTCTGAACAGACAATGGGACTACATTACGAGAGGAGTATTTAGACTCCTTTACAGGCTCCTGTTTTGTGTCAAAATAAAAGTAGATTTTATAGGCCACAAAACAGAGTGCAATCACTACTATAATTCGAAACCACGGCAACTTTACGCGATAACCTCTTCGGACTCTTCTATTTCTTGATCTCATAAAATTAGTCTTAATTAGTTAAACATATAATTCTTAAACTCCTCGGACTTGAGGACCTCTGTTATAATTGAGGCATCCAAGGTTTCCCAGTCCCAATTGTTATCCCCGTTGTATTGGTAGCCCAAATCTGCCAAATAGATAACCACAAAACGAATAGTCTTTAAATCATCCCAATCCTCAACTGTTTTAACATCTTTATTAGTAATGACTACCGCTAACAAGTGGTCAGTGACTCGTCCCTTGTCACGATCCTTACCATTATCAATAGTTCCTGTTTTAGCATAGAAGAACAGACCTTCCCTCAACGAACTATTGATATTATCCATAACTTTTTTCGCTGTTCCTATTGTAAACACATTACTAAGGCCCTGAACAAACATTTTGCGGTTCTCAATATATGTGTCCATATATGGGTTGTTAAGAACAAACTCTTCTTTACCGACCTCTTTAGGCTCTCGCTTATGAATAGTCAATGTGTAGCCTTTATTGAGAGAGATCATACGACCATACATCTCTGCCATTTTAAGTGGGGAAACCTCCCAAACAGATCGTGCGCCAATAGCGGTCTGACGAACACCATAGTTGACAATTTCGTGTTCCTCGGCTCTATTTCCAACTCGCATATAATTAAGGAACGACGATGCCGATGGATAAGCAAATCCGAATTTGCTATTAGAGAGATAGTGCGAGATATTCATACGGGCAGTAATATCTCGATAATAGCCCCCCTTATCAGATATGTGCAGACCCAGATTTGCAAAACCGGTTAACAACGCCGATGAGCGGTCAAAAATATCGCTCTTCTGCAACTTATAATAGAACGACTTAGCCTTGTCCCCACCCACAACGATAGTTGGGAAGGCTTTTTGAGCAAAATCAAACCCCTGTATATTCATATTATCTCGTACACGACGAACTATAGAGTCTGTCGTATTGCGAGCAAAGGCATTCGCTAATCTTTCATACGGCAACGATCCTAAATGTACCAAAACTGCATTATAATAGTTGCTTGACTTAGTTATATATCTTTCAAGGTCTACTGGGGCTGACGTATATGTATTATTTCTTCCTCGCCTAACACCCTCATCACCAGGTATTGAACGGAAGACAACTACGCCTCTTTTTGTTTTTTTATCACTTGAATTTTTATACTCATCCCAGGCGCGCTTATCAATCTTTTTTTCGCCAAGCAACACCCCACCCCAGAATGGAGAGATAACATTATGCTTATTATCTCTATCTAAGAAGTGATTGTTTTTAATGGAGAGGTTCTTCCAAACATCATCATTGTAAGCAGACGATACAGCAGTCCAAACCAGCGGTTTCTGTGAGCTACCAGGGCCGTGAGCCAACGAAATAAGTGCCGGATTTGCAAAATAACGCTCCGATTCTCTTCCCCAATTGTACTCGCCAATAAGTTTGAGAGAGTCTTCAATCTCCTTAATCTGCTGTTTATCATTAGGATTGACACGATATCTTGGAGCATTACAACCGACCATTGCCCAGATTTCGCCGTTACCATTTGCCACAACAGCAGAGATTGAACAATGTTTATCATTACGCTTAATGAGTCGTTTATTATTCGGCTTCGAGAACATGTCAGTTATCGTCTTGGTTATCTTTTCTGTTAAAGAGCGTGAAAGAGTAATCTCAACATTGGTGTTATTTTTTTTCAACTCGGCGTTGTTCTTAACTTGCTCTGCATAATGGTACATCCAGAACATATTATCACCCATTGGATATACAAAAGAGGTCACACCATTGATAAGGACATTTTTCGCCCAATATGTTGCATTCCCACAGCGTCGCATATCTGCAACCTCTTCATTGACCAAGACACTCTCTGATGGTTTTAGCACACATACATCGCCACTATTAAGAATCGTCGGCTTAGTATCGCCAACAACGATCACACCTGCACTCTTGGACTTAACCATCTTGATTTCGTTGACACCATCACCCCACTCTTTTGGAAGTATGTGAACATCAAAGTGCTTATAAGAAACACTATCTGTATTGATTAGATTCTGTGGTTGTTCAACAACGCTGCCACTCCAACTATCGTTGATTTTATTTGGCATCTGCAATATATAATAGTGCGGATTAAAAGAGAAGCAGAAGCGAGTGTGAGCACGCCCATCATCATCAGTCTGCTTTTTAGGCACCAAAAACATCAACGCATCAATATTATTTTCACCCTTAATAACAAATCGATTAAAGACATTTCTACAGAACATTCCATATTTTGCATCTGCTAACCAAGTTCTATTGATAACGCTGGTATCAGACTCAAGAATTTTAGTGTCAGTATTATTGAAGTCGTAGCCAACATATTTGCAGAACCTACGCAAGCACTCTTGACCGCCATATAGTTGACGAATATCTCGTAATGCATTTGGTTTCTCAACTAATTCCCCGTCTTTTTCTTTACAAAGACCAAGTTTTTTATTGTGCATATATAACTCATGGTCTTGATATTTCTCAAACGCCTCGGCTAATGATCCCGTTCTGCCTTCATATGTACCAAGAGTTGAGCATAGAGCTTTAACACAATCCGGAACATTATATACATCCTTCTCACTATTCCGTTTATCACTCTTCTCACAAATAAAACAGATTGCTACAATGATAGCAAAGAAAAGGCACAACTCTGCATAATACTTAAATC
>JAFNYE010000056.1 GCA_017383345.1 Alistipes sp.
CATTCTATTTTGGAGTACCCGACTACAAAGTTACGGGCTTTTTGGATTATCTCCAAATAAAAACAGGGTAAATTTTGAAATGAAAAAATATTTTACTTTTCATAATAAAAAATCGCGTTTTACTATTGTTTTATTGAAATTGTCTTGATATTTTTGCGCTAAGAAGGTTGGTCAGTCCATCTCTGGAAATGAAAGTTTAATCCTAAAACCGCTAATTACCGCAACAAGAAAACAAAATCATTAAATCTCAGCATTTTTCTATAACTATCTGTATTGTAGCTTGATAGTTTGTGCCTGTGACTCTTATTATCTCTCTTACTCCTCTGTTGGTGCTTTGATAGCGCCTTAAACGACATCTTATACCAGATTTTTACGGCGATATAGATTTGGATAAATCACAGAGAGCCTATTTTTAGGCTAAATAACATAAATATACCATTATTCAATCTTAAAAATCATTGTTATGAAAAGAGTATTTTATATTCTACTTTTTGCCTTTGTGTCGTGTGCTGCACCTGAGCATATTGTAAGCACGCACTTTGAGTCCAATCCGCTTGAGGGTGTTGTGTGTGCAGATAATCAAATTTTATATGTTACTCTTGACGCTCAACCTGTCAATATCCGAGAGAGCGCCGATTTTGCTCAAATGGTCAAGTCGCATTGCTATGGCGATTATGGTGTTATAGAACTCACAGCACCTTTGACCCAAATTGGCTCGGTGCCCTTTGCTAAAAATAGACAACTTGCTGCTGTAACACTACCACAAAGTGTTGTCAAAATTGATTACGGCGCGTTTACGGGTTGTCAAGCGCTCCAATATATAAATATCCCTGACGGAGTAACGGAGATAGGAACAAATGCCTTTTGTGACTGTCATTCGCTTAAGAGCGTGATTATTCCTAATAGTGTTACGCGAATTAAAGATTGTGCTTTTGAAGATTGCTGGTCGTTAGAGCATACTATGATTGGCTCCTCTGTTTGTCTTATAGGCGAGCGGGCATTTGGAGGTTGTACAGGGCGATTGACTATTAATTGCAATATACCTACAAGCAATGTTGTTACGGAGTATGGTAGTGAGGGTCCTGCTATAACGGAGTATGTAGGGGTGTTCGAGCGCTCTAAATTTAGCGAGGTTATTGTGGGTGAGGGCGTTACAACTATCGGCTCAAGAGCCTTTATGTTCAACACAAACCTTGAGCGAGTAGTGTTGCCAACTACTCTTAGGAGGATATCTCGGTATGCGTTTTATGGTTGCGATAATCTTCGCACTATTGAGTGTAATGCCGTTTTGCCTCCAAAGTTAAAGTTGTGCGCTATACCTAAAAATGAGCAGCTGGTTAAAACTTGTGTACCATCAGGCTCGGTTGAAAGATATAGAGATGTGTGGCGTTGGAATAGGCGCACAATTATTGAAGCTCAGTAGTATTGTGTTCTATTTTGGCTTGATTTATGGATTGCACTAACGCTGTAATCCATAAATTATTTAGCTATGAGTACAAAATTAACAACTGAGGCGCTATATTGCGCACCAATCGACAAAATCCCACAAAAGGGTGTTGATCCGCACATTGCTTATCAAACTGTAAAGGATGAAACCTATCCACAAACGCAGCCACGACTTAACTTGGCTACATTTGTGACCACCTATATGGACGAGTATGCAACAAAACTGATGTCCGAGGCGGTTAATATCAACTATATTGATGAGACGGAATATCCGCGTGTGGCTGTTATGTGTGCGCGATGTATCAATATTGTTGCCAATATGTGGAACACCCCTGAAAAGAGCGAGTGGAAAGCGGGTGCGTTGGGCATTGGTAGCTCTGAGGCGTGTATGCTTGGCGGTGTGGCGGCTCTATTGCGCTGGAAGGCAAAACGCAAGAAGGAGGGTAAGAGTTGCGATAAACCAAATCTTGTAACAAGCACCGCATTTCAAGTGGTATGGGAGAAGTTCTGCCAGCTGTGGGATGTGGAGATGAGAACAGTGCCTATCTCACTCGATAAACCTACTCTCTGTCCTGAAGAGGCTGTGAAGATGTGCGACGAGAATACAATCTGCGTTGTGCCTGTTGTGGGTGTTACCTGGACAGGTCTTAACGACGATGTTGAGGCATTGGATAAGGAACTTGACAAGTTTAATACTAAGACGGGTTATGATATCCCAATTCATGTTGACGCTGCGTCTGGTGGTTTTATACTGCCATTTATAAAGCCTGATTGGAAGTGGGATTTCCGTCTTAAGTGGGTTTGGTCAATCTCTACCTCCGGCCATAAGTATGGACTTGTTTATCCGGGTCTTGGTTGGGTTGTTTGGAAGGACAAGAAGTATCTGCCTGAGCAGATGGCCTTTTCGGTGAACTACTTAGGTGCAAATATCACACAGGTAGGTCTTAACTTCTCACGCCCGGCAGCTCAAATTCTCGGCCAGTATTACAACTTTATCCGTTACGGCTTTGAGGGCTACAAGGAGGTGCAGAGTGCCTCTATGGAGATTGCGAAGTATTGTCACGAAAAGATTGGCAAAATGAAGTGCTTTAGCAACTACTCTAAGAGTGTCGATAATCCACTCTTTATATGGTATATGAATTCGGAGTACGATAAGACGGCTAAGTGGACTCTTTACGATTTGCAGGCCGTGTTGCAGCAGAGTGGTTGGATGGTGCCGGCTTACACAATGCCTAAGAGTATGGAAGATTTGGTTGTAATGCGCGTGGTTGTGCGTCAGGGTATGACTCGCGATATGGCAGATATGTTGCTCGGCGATATTGAGAATGCTGTAAATGAGTTTGACAAACTCAAGTATCCAACAACCTCGCGTATTGCGTACGAAAAGCGCGAGAAGCAGTTTGGTAAGGTATTTACACACTAAAAAAGAGGCTCAAAATTGAGCCTCTTTTGTCTATTCAGCAATGTAAACCCTAATCGGTACAGCGTTATCTATCATCTCCTTGTATGGCGACCCCAGCTTGTCGTATGACTTGTTGTAAACGCGGTGGGAGAGGTTTTGGCGCAGTTCGGTATATGCGAGCTCTATGGCGCTCAAAGCGTTGCGAACTGCATCAAAAGAGGTATCTTTGTCGTAGCTTAGCGATATGATGCCATTGCTTACAGGGCAACATACTTTGCTGCCGTCAGCCATTGTGAGGGCAGTTGTAGAAAAATTTGAGTACTCCTTGTTAATCATATTGCCGATATGCAGGCGCTTGGAGTTTATAGCATAGATGTGGTAATTTTGTACAAAGTGCTTCACCTCTCGCTTTAACTTGTTATAGCTGCACTCTTTGTCTGATAGAAGGATTGTGCCGTCAGTTGTAACCTTTACTTGAAGCAGATTGCGCGCCTCAATCTTTTTGATTTGTGTTGTGGGCGTTGATGTGCCTTTAGTGAGTGGGGTGTTGGTTATAGGCTCGGTGCTTGGTGAAGAGTTCAAAGCGTCGGGCTTGGCATAGTTTATACGCAAGCCTTCAATACCTCTTATTGACTCCTTGATGTCGGAGATTACACCCATTGGTGTGCCCTGATCGGCATCGATGGTAACAACTCTCTCCTCCTCTTGCTTGATACGCTCCGGGAGCTGACTTAGAGTGGTAGGCTCGTTGTTTACAAATATCTCCTTACCCTCCTTGCGAACCTCGATTAAAATTTTGGGTTCACTCGGCTCGGTAATGGTTGTGTTGGCTTCACTCTTTTCAGCTTTGGCTGCAACTGCGCCGAAACTTAGGACCATTGCTACTACAATCGGAATTACCGCACTAATGCGCAACAGGGAGCGTTTCCCTCTATTAATACTTGTCATCATAATAAATCTTTTTTTGGTTAAACTATTATTCAACCTGCAGGTAATATCCGGACTATACCCGAAGAGTTGGTGGAAAATGATTTGTCTGTATTCGTAAATGTCGTACCCGTCGTCGATAACATCTCTATCAGCCTGCCACTCCTGTACTTGTCTATTGCTGTGTGATATTAAGTGTATAAAAGGGTTGAACCACATAGCGATGCGGGCTATCTCAAAAAATATACGCTCGATAGTGTGGTGGTGGATAATGTGGCTGTATTCGTGTAATAAAACAGCTTCGCGCTTTTCCGCCTTATTAATAAATATGGTTGCACCGAAACTGAAAGGCTCGGTAATGCTTTCGCTGGCGACGATATCAATACCTCTAAAGCTTCTCCGTTCGCTATTGTGGCGAAACTTTCTAATCTTGATAATTGATATGATGCTTCGTACTGAAAGCAGCGCGACAATTATAAAATAGATAGCTTTAAGTGCGATTGTCCAGTCTGATACGCCCTCTGTTACAGCCTCGGGTATCATGCTATCAGTAGTCGGGTCTATAAAGTCATAGACTACTGAAATAACCTCCGTATTTGCCTTATCAGTTGGTAAAATCGGCAATTCAAGCATTGGAATTGCTATAGATAATACTACCGATAACACGAGATAGCCACGCGCTACGCTATGCGCTATTTTACCCTCGAGTATCAATTTGTAAATAGCGAAGAAAACGGCTGTGCATATAATTGTTTGGGCTGTTTGCATACTATTTGTCACCTTTTAACATCTTGATAATCTCATCTGCCTCACTGAGCGAGATGCTCTTCTCGCGAGACAGAAAACTGACCATATTGCCAACAGAGCCTCCGAAGAAGTTGTCAAGCACATTGTTCATAAAGCCTTTGGTGTAACTTTGTCGGTCAACGATAGGGTAGTATTCGTGGCTTTTTCCAAACGATTTGTGTGCAACAAAACCCTTTTTTTCGAGAATGCGTACAATTGTCGATACGGTATTGTATGCAGGTTTGGGGTCGGGCATAATCTCCAAAATGTTATTTACAAAACCTCGCTCTATCTGCCAAAGTATCTGCATAATCTCAAGTTCTGCTCGTGTAAGTTCCTTTATCTCCATAGTTTTAATGTTTTTTGCAAATTAAAAAGTTCAAATCATTTTCCGATGACAAAGGTATAACTAATTTTTTAGTTAAACAACTAAATCTTTAGTTTTTTATGTTATTTGAGATTTTGTATAAAATTTAAGCCGTAGTTTGAGTGTTTTGCGAAAATATTTATAATTTTGTATATCGTTAACTAATAAATTTTGGGAGGCTATGAAAAGGTTATTTACTTTTGTATTAGTGTCATTTTTGGCACTCTCGGTGTTTGCAACTCCATTAACTAAGAAGGAACAGAAGCAGTTGAAGAAAGAGGCTAAGGCTTTGGTTTCAGAGGGTTGGAAATCTTGTGGCGAGAAGAGTGTTTTGGAACAGGTTACAGCGGTCTATGAGTACACCAATATGCTTGACAAGCAGGGTGAGCCTGTCTATTATGTTGCCACGGCTTGGCAGAAAACCAGTAGTCAGAGAATGTCGGCAACTATGGCAATTTCTACCTGTAAGATGGAGCTTGTAAAAAAGTTTGCTCAGGAGTTTGAAGGTAAGATAGACAAAAATGCAAAAATTCGACCAGGAAGAATAAAGGTACTTTCTCAACTGCAAAAAGATGAAAAAGGCGCTTCAAAGGTTATGGTTACGATGGCTTGCAACCGCGAAGATATGATAAAGCTTAATATCAATAGGGAAATAAAAAATGGTGAGTATCTTGACTGATACTCACCATTTATGTTACTCCTCAACGATTGTTATCGAAAAAATCAGGTCGCCTGGGCGGATGTCGTCTATAACATCAAGTCCCTCTACAACCTTGCCAAAGCAGGTGTGTACACCGTCAAGGTGCTGAGTGTTGCTACGGTTGTGGCAGATGAAGAACTGCGAGCCGCCTGTATCTTTGCCTCGGTGTGCCATAGATAGAACACCTCGGTCGTGATACTGACGCTCAGCGTCGGTCTCGCACTTGATTGTCCAACCCGGGCCGCCTGCACCGTTGCCAATAGGGCAGCCTCCCTGTATTACAAACTCGGGGATTACGCGGTGAAATGTCAGTCCGTCATAAAAGCGCGACTGGACAAGTTTTACAAAGTTTTCTACGGTGATAGGCGTCTCTTTCTCATAAAGCTCTGCCTTCATATCACCCTTCTCGGTAGAGATAATAGCATATTTCATAGTTTCAATAGTTATTTTCCGAAGTATATATCCAAAAGTTCCTTTGCTGCGATAAATGAGCTTAGTTTAGCACTCAATACGCGACTTTCAACATCGGCAATGCGGCTCTCAATCTCAGGGTTGAGGTAGAAACTGCTCTTGAGTGCTTCGTTAATGCTCTCGTACATCCAATATTTGTTCTGCTCGTTGCGGTGTGCCTCAAAATATCCGTTGCGCTTGATGTGCTCAAGATACTCCTCAACACCGCTCCATACCTCCTCAAGGCCCGTCTTCTCAACAGATGAACAAGTGAATACCTTTGCAGCCCAGCCGGACTCTGGGAGAGGGAAGAGGTGGAGTGCGTTTTGATACTGCACTTTGGCAAGGTTGGCTTTGTGGATATTTTCACCGTCAGCCTTTGTGATAACCATAATGTCTGCCATCTCCATAATTCCGCGCTTGATGCCCTGCAACTCGTCGCCTGCACCAGAGATTTGGAGCATCATAAACATATCCACCATTGAGTGAACAGCCGTCTCGGACTGACCCACACCTACGGTCTCAATGAAAATGACATCAAAACCGGCAGCCTCGCAGAGTACAACTGTCTCGCGAGTCTTGCGAGCAACACCACCGAGTGAACCGGCCGAAGGGGAAGGGCGCACAAATACATCGGGGTTGTTGCAGATGCTCTCCATACGGGTCTTGTCGCCCAAAATAGAACCGCCGCTACGCTCCGAACTTGGGTCTATTGCAAGAACGGCAAGGCGGTGGTGCATTGAGGTAACCATATTGCCCACAGCCTCAATAAATGTTGATTTGCCTGCACCCGGAACACCTGTAATACCAATGCGGATAGAGTTGCCTGCGTATGGAAGACAACGCTCAATAATCTCTTGGGCTTGTGCGTAATGGTCGGGATTGTTGCTCTCGATAAGGGTGATAGCCTGTGAGAGAATGGTGATATTGCGGTTGAGAATACCCTCGACATATTCGTCGGTGGTCAGTTTGCGCTTTCGCTTGCGTACAAAGTACGGGTTGACAATAGGCTGATCTTCTACGCCTGTTGTAACCGCCAATGCGCTGTCGTGATGAGTATCAAGATACTCCTTCTCGTAATGTTCTATTTTTGTAAACTCCATTTGTTTATGATTTTTTCTATTTTAGCTTTAGTTAATATTTGCGGATTGCCAAGCCATACCACTCTGCGCTTATGGTCTAATATAATGCCAAATGGGGCGTACTCTACCTCATATTTTTTGAAAATTGAGTGCGCAAGGAAGTGTGTTTGTGCTTTGTTGACGGATAACTCTTTAAGCCATTTCTCACACTGCTCACTACCTTCGCGAGTGAATAGTATCGGACTGATATTCTCGATTTTGCTTATCGCCTGAACAATTTGAGGTGTAGATGAGGCGCAAGGTTGGCTTGACGAGTGGATAAAGCCCATATAGATGAACTCCTGCTTGCCGATATTTAGCGTTTTGAGAATTTTTAATTTAGGCGCACGCTCAGCTATAGCAAGGCTTTGGGCCGAGCAGAGCGATGTGGCGCAGGCAAAGAGCAGTATGGCTATAAATGACTTCATATAGGCTACGAAGGTAGTTAAATTTTGTCAAAAAAGCAAGAACTTTATCAAATAGATAAATTTTGTAAAAAATCCTTATCAATAATTTTTTTTACCCCGAAAAAAGGTTATCTTTGCGAGGTTTATATAGATAATCCAAATAATATAATATTTAACCTTTTTAATAACACTAATCACTATGAAAGTATCTCACATTGAGCATCTGGGTATCGCAGTGAAGAGCCTTGATGAAGCTATCCCTTACTGGGAGAATGTATTGGGTCTTGAATGTTACAAAATCGAGGAGGTTGCAGACCAAAAGGTGCGCACAGCATTTCTCCACGGGCTTGGCAGACTTGAAGGGGCTTGCGCCGAACTGCTCAGCCATCATGGTGGTGCCGGACTCGGAGGTGACGACCCACTTCAGGAAGTCCAGAGTGGCCTTGATGTCAGCCTCGGAAGCCTTGG
>JAFNYE010000057.1 GCA_017383345.1 Alistipes sp.
AGACCGAGGCAGCGGCAGTAATTGTGCTGTTTTCACGACAAATACCAAAACAGCAAAGGTCGGATAGTAAACTACCCGACCAAAACACTATCAGTTCAAATTACTCAGCCTGAGCAGGAGCAGCAGCCTCGGCAGGAGCCTCTACCTGAGGAACAACAACCTCAGCCTCAGCTGGAGTAGTCATCTCCTCAACCAAAGCAGCAGCCTCAGCAGCAACAGGGCTCTGAGCCGGCTTGTTATCCATTGCCAAAGTAGCGCAAAGGCTCAAAACGAAGATAGCTACAGCAGTACCCCAAGTAAGTTTCTCAAGGAAATCGGTAGTCTGGCGAACGCCCATTACCTGATTTGAAGCACCGAAGTTTGAAGCCATACCGCTCTTAGGATTCTGAACCAATACAGCAAGCACCATAATAACGCTTGCAAGCAGAACCAATACAATACAAAGTGTGTACATATTTTACTGAAAATATTATTATAAATTACTTAATTTTTCTATTTGAGTTGCAAAGTAAGCACTTTTTTTCGGATTTAGCAAAATTAATTTGCGATATATTTCAACAGCTTGTCCATTTAGGCCCTGAGAGGCGTAAATTTGGGCAAGTTCCTCGCTTACAAAGTCGTCATCATCGTCAAGTTGACTCTCAAGGGACATATCCTCCTCCGAGCCTGACTCATCAGCAACAATACGGTAGTCATCCAGGCGCAAGAAGCGATCAATCATCTCGCCATGCGTAACGGTGGCGAGGCGCTCAACATCAATCTGCTTAAGCTGCCACGGGGCCATATTTCGCCACAGAGTCACAAGTTTGTGCAACTCCGAGTCGGGGCTATGTACCGCTCGAAGGGCTGTACACCACGGATATAGAGTGGCGTCAATCTGCTGTAAGGATTTCTTGACACTCTCCATACTACCAATTTGAGGCTGCCGCCTGGAAAATATCGGTTACAAGCTGCTCAACAATCTGAGGGATAAGTTCACTCTCAACCTCGGTCAACAACTTTGTTGAGTCGTAGTCGGCATAAGCCGAGAAGTTACGATTGAACGACATCTTGTCATCAATAGCGTTAGTGAACTTAACCTTGACGGTAATAGTAAGACGGTTTTGCAGAGCATAGTCGCCACTTGACACCGACGAGGTATTGGAAGTATAACCCACAATCTCTCCCTCAAAGGCGAAGTCTCCGCCATCCTCTACCTGTGTAAGCGCTGTACGGGTAGCAAAGCGTTGTGTCAACTCATCCGTCATAGTAGCGCTCAGGATAGGAGCCACCATAGGTGCGTTGTTAGGGAAGTATGCCACGCTAAAGGTCTTTGCATCAGGTGGGATAGAGGCACCCGAGAGCGAATATTTAACTGTGCAAGCTGTAAGCATCACCACTGACGCTGCAAGCAATATAATTAATTTTCTCATAGTCTAACCGTCAATTCCTAACTCTTTAATTCTACGATAAAGTGTTCTCTCCGACATAAACAACTCTGCTGCTGCCGCACGACGCGAGCCATTATTTCGGCGCAAGGCTCGAACGATCTGCTCACGCTGCATATCGGCTTTACTTGCAGGCAACAACTGCTCATCGACAATCTCGGCGCTATCATCAAACTCAACACTCGACGCCGACGGCTGTGGAAGCAGACCGGCAAGCTCCTTACGCGGCTCGGTATGGGCAGGAGTTGCAACACCATAGCCCCGCATCTCAAGCAGCAGACGCTTCATATCGTTTATATCGTTGCGCATATCAAACAACACCTTATAGAGCAACTCGCGCTCGGTATTCATATCCTCAAACGAGGAGGCGCTGTTAAGCGATGGCGCTGATGAGGTCATAGTATCATCTACAAGGTAACGCGCAAGAATTTGCGCCGAAATTTCGCGACTTGACTCAATTGCCGATATCTGCTCTGCTACATTTTTGAGCTGACGGATATTACCACGCCAATGGTAGCGCTCAAGCATATCGCGAGCCGACATATCAAGCGTAATAGCCGGCATACGATACTGCACAGCCACATCAGAAGCGAATTTACGGAAGAGTAGGTAGATATCCTCAGGTCGCTCACGCAGAGCCGGCACAACGATAGGCACTGTATTGAGGCGATAGTAGAGATCCTCACGGAAACGACCCTCATTTATGGCACGCATAAGGTTGGCATTGGTTGCAGCCACAACGCGCACATTGGTCTTAAGCACTTTTGCCGACCCTACGCGCATAAATTCGCCCGTCTGCAACACGCGAAGCAAGCGCACCTGAGTAGATAACGGAAGCTCACCCACCTCGTCCAAGAAGATAGTACCGCCATCTGCCTCCTCAAAGTAGCCCTTACGCTGCTCTACTGCACCTGTAAAAGCACCTTTCTCGTGACCAAATAGCTCTGAGTCGATTGTACCCTCAGGAATAGCGCCACAGTTAACCGCCACATATTTGTTATGCTTGCGGGCAGAGTTGTGGTGTATAACCTGTGGAAAAAACTCCTTACCGACACCACTCTCGCCCGTAATGAGTACAGAGAGGTCGGTAGGCGCCACACGCAGAGCAATCTCCAACGCTCTATTGAGCAGTTCAGAGTTGCCTATAATTCCAAAACGCTGTTTTACCTCGGTGATATTTGACATAGTTTTTACTTTCTAATTGTTATTTGCCGGTGGTACATCAAGCTGTGGGATCTGCATAGATATACGCTGAGCATCCATCTGCTTATCAAGTTCCTGATCATCAGGAGATTGAACCATACAGTAAATACCATACGCCAATACTGCAAGAGCAACGGCGATAACCACGCCAGCCAACCACATAATCCAGTTCTGCGACGGTTTGGCAGACCTATTGCCCGCTGTAGGTCGCGGAGCAGGAGTTGGTGCAGTAACGACAGGCACAACAGGTGGTTGCACAGGGGTAACAACTGTTGGCGTAACTGCAACTCGTGGCTCCTCTGCTGGCAGAGGAATAGGCTCTAAGCAAGGCTTTGTACCATCAAAACCGATACCTCCATTACGATTTAGAGCAAATGTTCCAAAACCCGCAATCGGGTAGATACCCTGACGATCAAGACCGTGACGCACCTCAAAAATAAAGCGGTCAATAACGCGTTCAGTCTCCAACTCACTAAGGCCCTGCTCAGACAATAGGCTGCGCAATACTCCGTCATCCTTAACCAGCAACTCGGAAAAGACAACGCAACCATCCTCTTTGGCGATAAATGCACCAAATTCGGGCACAACAAGTCGGCGATTTGACGCCAAATATTGATTTATGGTATCTATAATCATAACTAAACGCTTTATCAGGCAAAGATAGTTATTTTTATACAAATTTGAAAGAATAGCAGACATTATTTATATATAAGTCACTATTGGCAACATTAATTTGTTATTTCAAGCGAAAAGAGTTATCTTTGCACGATATGTATTTAGATTTTAATTAAAAAGATTACAAAGATAATGTGTGGAATAGTTGGTTATATCGGTAAGCGCAGAGCTTACGATGTACTCATTCAAGGTTTGCACCGTCTTGAGTATCGCGGTTATGACTCTTCGGGCGTTGCAATGATTACAGAACCCGGAGAACTCAATATATACAAATCCAAGGGCAAAGTTTCGGCATTGGAGCATTTTGCTTCAAACAAAGATATTAGCGGCACTATCGGCATTGCTCACACACGCTGGGCTACCCACGGCGAGCCTAACGACATTAACGCTCACCCTCATTGCTCGCAGTCGGGCCGTATTGCTCTTGTTCACAACGGCACAATCGAGAACTACACCGTTCTCAAGGAGGCTCTCTCTCAGCAGGGTTTCAACTTTGTCAGCCAGACCGACACAGAGGTGGTTGTTCAGCTCATTGAGTATATTATGGACAACAACCACTGCACCCTCTTTGAGGCTGTAGCAGAGGCAACCAAGCGTGTTGTCGGTGCTTATGCCATTGCCGTAATTGACCGCCAAAACCCTCGACAGATTGTTGCTGCGCGTCAATCGTCACCACTTGTTATCGGCATTGGCGAAGGTGAGTATTTCCTTGCATCCGACGCAACACCTATCATCGAGTACACCAACAAGGTGGTCTATCTCAACGACGGCGAGATTGCCGTTATTGAGCCCGACAAGGAGTTGAAGGTCTATGACAGCAACGCCATTGGCAAAAACAAGATTGAGATTACTGAGTTGCAGATGTCAATTGAGCAGCTTGAGAAGGGTGGCTACCCTCACTTTATGCTCAAGGAGATTTTTGAGCAACCTCGCACTCTTGCCGACTGCATCAGCGGCCGCATTACAGCCGACGGCAAGCGCGTTGTGCTTTCAGGCGTAATCGAAAATCGCAGCAAGTTCCTCAACACAAACCGCATAATCATCGTAGCTTGCGGTACATCGTGGCACGCAGCCCTTATAGGCAAGCACCTTATTGAGGAGTATTGCCGCATACCTGTGGTTGTGGAGTACGCCAGCGAGTTCCGCTACTCTAACCCTGTGGTAAATCAGGGCGACATACTTATAGCGCTCTCTCAGTCTGGTGAGACTGCCGACACTTTGGCTGCGCTCGAACTTGCAAAGCAGCGCGGAGCATTTGTCTTTGGCATCTGCAATGTTATCGGCTCGTCTATACCTCGCGCCACCCACTCAGGCTGCTACATCCATGTAGGCCCTGAGATTGGCGTAGCTTCAACCAAAGCCTTCACAGGCCAGGTAACCGTTCTGGCAATGATGGCGCTACTTATCGGCCAAATGAAGGGTACAGTTACCGACCAGACCGTTGAGAAGATTGCGACAGATATTCGCCGCATACCTACCCTCATTCAGGATATCTTATCTCAAAGCGAGAAGATTGAGGACTTGGCAAAAATCTTCACCTATGCGCACAACTTCCTCTATTTAGGCCGTGGTTACAACTACCCGTCAGCTCTTGAAGGCGCACTCAAGCTCAAGGAGATTTCATACATCCACGCCGAGGGCTATCCTGCAGCCGAGATGAAGCACGGCACCATTGCCCTTATTGACAACGATATGCCGTCGGTAGTTATCGCTATCAAGGACAATGTGTATGACAAGACCGTAAACAACATCCAGCAGGTAAAGGCTCGCGGAGGTAAGGTTGTGGCTATAGTAACTGAGGGCGATACTGTTGTTCGCAATATGGCAGATTATGTTATCGAGGTACCTGAGATTTCAGAGTGTCTTACGCCACTGCTTACAGCTATACCACTCCAGCTATTGGCCTACTACATCGCTGTAAACAAAGGTCGCGATGTTGACCAGCCTCGCAACCTGGCAAAATCTGTAACTGTTGAGTAAGAAACCTATAAACCACAAATATGAAAAGAGTTCTTTTAACTACCGCACTACTCCTTGCATCCTTTGCAGCAGTTCAGGCGAAGGATTACCAGATTTCAACACCCAATACAACGGTAATTCTCACAGCCGACCAGAACAAGCCTCTCTATTTCCGCTATTATGGAGCAAAGGCTGAGATTGCCGATGTACGCGCTGCGGGTCGTATGGTCAAATATGACGCCTACCCTGCATTTGGCACTCTTTGTGACGCTCCATTTGCTGCATTAGTAAAGCAGAGCAACGGTGACAACTCATCAAAGTTGGTTGTTGACAAGGTTGAGCAGAATACAAACGGCCACCTTACAACTCTCTCTGTATGGTTGCGCGATGTAGCACATCCGGAACTTGTCATCAAGGCAAACTACTCGGCTTATGACGACTGCGACATCGTAAAGATGAACACCGAGTATTTCAACAACGGCAAGAAGTCTATCGTGCTTCAGAAATATATGTCAGCCGTTGTACCTATTCAGTCTGACAACTGCGTACTTATGCAGCTTGAGGGCAATACAAAGAATGAGTGCAACGAGGTTGTTATGCCGCTACCTGTAGGTCAGTACAACATCTCCACCACTACCGCGTCCCGCGTAGCGCAGTATTTCAACGCCTCGTTTATGTTGGGTCTTGACGGCCGACTGGAGGAGCAGAATTGCCCTGTTATTGCCGGCACAATGGCTTGGATGGGCAATACTCAGTTTGAGTTCTACAACACAAATGTAGCCCGCATCCCTACCCTCTTTATGGGCGGTATCAACCCTACAGCAAGCGACTATACTCTGGCTGGCAAAAGCAGCCTTGTAACCCCTGAGATGATACTCACATACGCAACCAACGGCAAGGGCGAGGCTACCCGTTCATTCCACCGTTGGGCGCGTCATCACCAGCTACTCCACGGCACTAAGGAGCGCGAGGTGTTGCTCAACTCTTGGGAGGGTGTTCATTTTGACATCAGCGAGACAAGTATGGTAGATATGACCCGCGACTTTGCAGCACTCGGTGGCGAGATGTTCGTGGTTGACGATGGTTGGTTTGGTGACAAATACCCACGCAATGACGGCACAACATCGCTCGGCGACTGGATGATTGCGCCAAAGAAACTTCCTAATGGCATCCGCCCACTTATCGACCTTGCCCATAACAACGGTATGAAGTTCGGTATTTGGATTGAGCCAGAGATGGTTAACACCACCAGCGAGTTATACGAGAAGCATCCTGACTGGGTACTTCGCCACCCTGATTTTGAGCCTACATACGGCCGTGGCAAGACTCAGCTGCTGCTTGATCTGACCAACCCAAAGGTGCAAGACCACATCTTTAAGGTTGTCGATGACCTGCTTACTCAGTATCCTGACATCTACTACATCAAGTGGGACAACAATATGTCTATGCACAATGCCCACAGCCAGTACCTGCCAAAGGAGCTGCAGAGCAACCTCTATGTGGACTTTACTTTGGCTTTGGAGAAGGTTCTCAAACGCATTCGTGCAAAGTATCCAGAAGTTGTCATCCAACTTTGCGCATCGGGTGGTGGCCGTCTTAACTATGGCTATATGCCTTACTTCCAAGAGATGTGGACATCAGACCAGACCGACGCTTACCACCGTATCCTCATTCAGTGGGGCGCAATGAACTTCTTCCCATCGAATATGTTGGCTGCGCATGTAGGCTCTGCATACAGCAAGTACACCCAGCGCCTTATTCCTATCAAGTTCCGCTTCGATGTGGCATCAATGTGCCGCCTCGGTATGGAGATGGTACCTGCAAAGCTCAACGATGCTGAGCGCGAGTATGCTAAGCGCGCTATCGCCGAGTACAAAACTATCCGTCCTGTAGTTCAGCAGGGCGACCTCTACCGCCTCGTTTCTCCTTATGAGGGCAACAAGGATTTCTCATCGCTTATGTATGTAACCGAGAACAAGGATAGAGCTGTACTCTTTGCTTACCGTCACTGGTTTAAGCACTATATGTCAAACATCATCATCCGCCTGCAAGGTCTTAACCCTGACGCTAAATATCGCATCCGTGAGGTTGCGCCTGAATTTGAGGGCAAGCCTGCAAAGATTAACGGCAAAGTTATCAGCGGCCGTATGTTGATGCAGGAGGGTATCGTTCTGCCTGAGTTGGTAAAGGGCTTTACAAAGAACGCACCTCTTGGCGAAGTTCGCGCCGGAAACGACTTCCGCAGCATTATCCTTGAACTTACCGAAGTTAAGTAATAGCAACTTTTTACAATGATAACCAAAGCCGTATTTAAGTGCAGTTCCGAGCGTATTAGTCAGGTTCCAAAAGATAAGCTGTCGGATATTGCCTTCATTGGTCGAAGCAATGTGGGCAAGAGTTCGCTTATCAATATGCTTACACAGCATAAAGGCCTTGCTAAAGTATCGGCTACACCCGGAAAAACCCGACTGATAAACCACTTTACCATAAACGACAGTTGGTATTTGGTCGATTTGCCCGGATACGGCTACGCTCGAACTTCAAAGAGCACTCGTGGCTCGTTTGCAAAGATTATAACCGACTATGTATTCAAGTGCGAGAAGATGCACTTCCTCTTTGTACTTGTAGATTCACGCCTTGATCCGCAAAAGATAGACCTTGAGTTTATTGAGCAGCTCGGCATCAATGGCGTACCTTTCGGAATTATCTTTACCAAAGCCGACAAACTCTCAAAAGCACAACTCGATCGCAGTGTCTCTAAGTATAAGCAGACACTCTCGCAGCAGTGGGAGGAGCTTCCTCCAATGTTTGTCAGCTCATCAGAAAAAGGTACAGGCCGAGAGGAGATTGTCGGATATATCGAGAATATATTAAAAAATTTTAATAAAGATAGTGAATGATAAATTATTTTCACTACCTTTGCACCAGAGTTAGAAAACAACTCAAACAAAACTATAAACATTATGGCTATCCACAAAATTAAGTTTTTTGCAGGTCGTTCATCACGCTACCTTGCAGAGAAGATTGTCGCTGCTTATGGCACTACTCTTGGTGAGTGCGAGTGCCTTGATTTCAGCGACGGAGAGTTTCAGCCACGCTACACTGAGTCTATTCGTGGCTGCACCGTATTTATCATTCAGTCAACCTTCCCAAATGCCGACAACCTAATGGAGTTGCTTATGATGATTGACGCAGCTCGTCGTGCATCGGCTTACAAGGTTATTGCTGTAATCCCTTACTTCGGTTGGGCTCGTCAGGATCGCAAGGATCGTCCACGCGTGCCAATTACCTCAAAGTTGGTTGCAAATATGCTTACCGCTGCAGGTGTTGACCGCGTAATGACTATGGACTTGCACGCAGACCAGATTCAGGGCTTCTTCGAGGTACCTGTTGACGCTCTCTACGCAAGCGGTATGTTTGTGCCTTACATTCAGAGCCTCGGCATAGAGGACCTCTCCATTGCAGCACCTGATATGGGTGGCGCAAAGCGTGCAGGAACTTATGCAAAACTGCTCGGCACACCAATCATCATCTCGCACAAGGAGCGCGCTAAGGCAAATGTAGTAGGCTCAATGACCGCTATCGGTGATGTTGAGGGTCGCAATGTGCTTATCGTTGACGATATGATTGACACCGCAGGCACAATCTGTATGGCAGCAAATATGCTTATGGAGCGTGGCGCCAAGTCTGTTCGCGCGGCCATTACCCACCCTGTTCTCTCAGGTAAGGCTTACGACCGCATTAACGAGAGCGCACTGTGCGAGGTTATCGTATCTGACACTATTCCGCTCAACCCTAATGCCGACTTGCACAAGTTTACAGTTCTCTCTTGTGCCGACATCTTTGCAGAGGTAATCGAGCGCGTACACAACTATAAGGAGATTTCATCTATCTTCTTCCCCTAAAAAGCCGTGGGGGGGGGTAAGGTGTTACCAATCCTCTTGGAGTGCAGAAATGCACTCCTTTTTTTGTAATATAAGGCACTACAGCGTATCTATTGTCTTAAGCGTCTATCTATTATTTATAATATAGGTATGGCTTTTATCAATATTTTTGTATATTTGTAGTCAAATTAACTCAAACTATGCTACGATCGTTATCATATCCGTTAATCATTCTCTTTATGGCATTGGGGATTATGGAGTTTTTCCCTGCTGTAAAGTGGTTCTTTGCACACCTTGACCGATATCAATATGTCGGCATAGGCATTGCTGCATATATAGCAATTTCGTTTATAAAGATGTTCAACCAAAACCGCGAATGGATGCAGACCTTCTCTCACGAGATGACACACACTATTGTAGGTCTGCTCTTTCTGCGCAAGATACACTCCTTCTCTGCGGGTCAAGGCTCCGGCGAGATGAGTCACAGCGGCGGTTTGCGCTTTGGCGACATTTTTATCTCGCTTGCACCATACTGCCTACCCATATTCACTTTCGCAATGTTCCTTTTCCGCGAGTTGAGCGCTGCAAAGTCAATCTATATTTTTGACATATTGATAGGCCTCACCCTTGCCTTCCACATTGACTGCTTCCGCCGTCAGACAGGCAACCACCAGACCGACATCAGCAAGAATGGCTACACCCGCTCATATATGTTCATATTGGCAATGCTTATCTGTAATCTCACCATCATCCTTGAGAGCGTGCGTCGCGGACTCTTTGAAGGCATTAAGCACATTGCCATAGCATACTGGGATAGGCTATGCGACTGGTGCGTCGCGATATTCAACCTTGTGATATCAATCTTCCAGTAGCGCGTAGGTAGCAACAAAAAAATAAGGGCGAGATTTCTCTCGCCCTTTCCTTTGCTAACGCAAAGAGCTATTTAACTGCGTTTACAATTGCCTCGAATGCTTTCGGCTCGTTCATCGCCAGGTCTGCCATAACCTTACGGTTGAGGGCGATACCCTTAGCGTTTACTTTACCGATGAACTCCGAATAGGTCATACCGTAAGCACGAACTGCCGCATTGATACGAGTAATCCACAATGAGCGGAAAGTACGCTTCTTAAGACGACGGTGTGCGTATGCATACTGCAGACCCTTCTCGACAGTATTTTTGGCTACTGTCCAAACATTTCCCCTTGAACCAAAGTTACCCTTGGCAAGCTTCAAAACCTTTTTTCTTC
>JAFNYE010000058.1 GCA_017383345.1 Alistipes sp.
GGGTTGTGCCACATATTGTACTCCACACCGAGGCTGCTGCGCTCCGAGAGGTCCCAGATGGCTCCCAACATGCCGCCTCCCGACCTCTTGGCGCTCTCTATTGAGGTGGTGGAGTTGAGCTCGGCACCGTTGTCGTAGTGGGTGCTCTCCCTGGTGATCACATCGTCGGTGTAGCCCACGTTGTAGTCGGCGAGGTTGATGTTGCCGTAGAGGTTCAGGGGGCCGCTCTTGTGGTTGATGTTGGCGCTGGGGGAGAGGTTGTAGCTGGGGGTGGTGGTGGAGCCGAGCCAAGCGAGCGACACGCTACCCGTGGTGCCCCCGTCGCGCTGACGACGCAGGGTGATTTTGATGACGCCCGCCGAGCTGTCGGCGTCGAAGTCGGCGCCGCTCTGGGGGATGATCTCAATCCTCTGGAGGTTCTCTGCGGGGAGCGAACGGAGGTAGGACATCAGTTGCTCGTTGGTCATACGCACCTCGCGCTCATTGATGAGCACCTTTGCACCGCTCTTGCCATTGATGGAGATGGAGCCGTTGTCGTCGGCCCACACACCGGGGGCGAGCTTGAGCAGCTCGTAGCTGTCGCGTCCCTTGGCGAGGGCGCTCTCGGAGAGGTTGGTCATCACGAAACGGTCGGCCTCACGACGAATGTAGGAGGCTGTGGTGACGATGGCTTCGACAAGCATTTCTTCACCACGTGCCGTGTTGGCCAACACGGAACCCTCTTGCACTAATGGAGTAATATCTACAATCGAGGAACCCAAGGTTGTGGTGTGAATGACACTTCCGTCGTGACTGCTAATAAATGTAATCTCGTCATAATTTGATACGACAAGTGTTCGGTTTTCCCATTGTGTTGCCCCGGTTACTTCGTCCAAAACGACATCCTTTTTTACGAATTCCCAATTGATTGTATTGCTATCTAAAGGAAATGCATATATGTGTGTATCGATTGAAAAGTCCATAAGACTGTCCCCAAGGTTGTAATGTTTTTCTCCAACAACAATGAGTTGTTCTCCGTAGAAAGCACATTTACTAAAACTGGCGATGTCGAGTTGTTTGGAATAGATTTCTTCACTGGTTCCGTAATTGATTACATATATGAATCCGTATGGGGTATCCTTTTCGTTGGATGTGCAGGTGAAAGCACATAGTTTTTTTTCTGTATTAAAGGAAATAGCACTATCTCCCGTGTGTGTGGATGGAAATGGATGTGAGTATACATTTTTACCATTTTTGTCATAAATTTCAAAAGAATCATCAGCAGAGATGCCGATGTATTCTCCGTCTGAGGATGTGGAAATATAATTGGTAGTGACATCTAAGTTGTAAAATTCGTCTTTTTTGGTAGATATATCGTATATATAAAAACCGTTAAATCCTAAATATGCGAGTTTGTTTGAACCGAGATAGGCAATTTCGTTTTCGTTATATACGTTTGCTAGTCCGTCGTCTGATGTGGTAAAGGAATCCACGACGGATGCAGTTGCAATATCAAATATTGTAATAATACCATTGGTGTTTACTGTTGTAATGGTAGTCTCATCAGGAGAAACTATCATAAAACGAATTGGACTATTTTGCTCTAAGGATTTAACAGGAAAGTTTTTCTCTCCGTTATTATAAATTGCAAGGCTGTCTGATAGAGCAAATTCAGCAGCGGGGGTATAGGCTTTTTCCGTTTGATTGTCTAAGGAATCCGGAAGAACCATACGTGCGACTGCAATTGCTGCCATGCGGTCCTCCTTCTTCAATAGTGTCTGAGAAATGGAAGCGTGGCTGATGGCTTGATCTTTTAAAGCAGTATGATACTGTTCTTCGATTGTGTTTGCTTGCTTATGTATGGTTAATGCCATTGTTGTACTAATGGCGGTAAAGATTAAGCAAACAAGACTGATTGCAAAAGAAACACGAAGAATTTTCTTCTGTCTCGCCTCCTTGTGTCGCATCTTCAAATCATCATAATTGCAGTTGAGCATTGGTGCTACGAGTCGCAGTAATTCACTTTTGATCTTTTTTAATATCTCGGACTTGTTCTGTCCACGTACGTCTGCAGCCAAAGGTTCTACCTCGAATTTCTCAAGGCGGGTGTAGCCGTATTCGTCTGTTATTACTCTTTCTTCGAATCGTAGAATTTCCGGAAAAGAATCTGCAGGTTCCCCTTCTATCAATACAGCAAGAATATGGTCTCTTCCGTGCATAGAAATAAAGGTTTCAATTTCTGTTAAACACCATTTGGATTCTTTAAGTCTTGGTGAACAGATTACAATCAGAAACTCAGAACCTTGCAACGCTCTTGTGATAGGATCTGCCAAATTGTTAGTAAGCGGTAATTCATCCTGGTCACGGAATACGCGTTCAATTTTTGTTTTTCCGTTTGTTTTGCCGGCCTTGATTAGACTCTTTGGTATCTTAAAGGCTTCCAGCTGTTTGTGTAGATTTACAGCTACGAATTTATCAAGTTCGCAATGTCGGTAGCTTATGAAAGCATCGTATTTTACATTTTCTAAATTCATATGTGTTTCGACCTCGTCCTTATTGTTTATTATCTTCAAATAGCATAGTGCTTGCGTGTTATTATGTCTAAAATTAACAC
>JAFNYE010000059.1 GCA_017383345.1 Alistipes sp.
GGTGTGAGCGCCACCCATAACCCAAGTCTTAGCAAGGTCTGCAGAAGCAACCTGAACGCCCTCAATAGCTACATACTGACCCTCGTACTTGTTAGCAAGGAAGTCTGCCATAGTTACGGTCTTAGGCTCAACTGTGTTGCCAGTAGAAACAGTCGTAACCATATCTGCTGTGATGCCGTCAATCTGAATAGAGCCATTGTATGCGCCAATAGTTCTACCAGAAAGGTTAATCTGTAACTTAGTTCCATAAGCAAATGTGTGATCTGCGCTAAAGCGAAGCTGAAGACCACCAGTTGCATCCTGAACATACATACCCTTCTTTGAGGTAAGGTTGTTCAAAGACATATTTGAAATAACAACACCCTCGATAATTGTGCCAGAAGGAATTGAAGCACCATTGCCTAAAGCAAGTACCTGTGCGATAGTTGTAAAATCGCCTGGTTCTGGAGTAACCTGCATGCCCTTCTGCTTGAGGGTAACCTTTGCCTCTACGCCGTTAGCTGAAATAGTGATTACAGCCGAGCGAGATGCTGTGGTTGTGTTAGCAAAGAAATTGATGTAAAGCATTCCGTCCTCTACCCACGCATCATCAATCCAATCGTAATCCTCAAAGTCAACATTAAGATCATCCTCTTCAACATTTGCCAAAGTAATAGCAGTCTCAGCGTTAGTCTCGGTAGCCTCTACCTCGATTGTATTTTGTGCCAAAGAGATAGATGGAGCGTTTGGATCTGCTGGAGTAGCTGCTAAGTGGTAGATAACAACATCCTTTTGACCGCTACCGTAGCAAGAGAAAAGAGAACTTGTCTCATTGTAGCGCAACAAGTTTCTGGTATTTGCGCCCTGAGCCTTAATGGTTGCAACACCGGCTGTTGTTACAGATACTGCCCAAGAAGCATTTGCATCCTTGTTGTCTTGTGTCCTCAAGTAATTAGAGCTTGAAGATGCTGCGTAGATGTAACCAGCATACTGCTGAGCCTTAAATGCGAATGTTCCACTTGTGCTACCGGCCTCTACGGTAAAGATTTCAACTGCGCTACCTGGGTCAGAGATTGTTGACTTGTCATCACTCTTAGTGATAGCTGCCTGACCGCGGTTGTTAGAATTTTGAGTTGAGCTGATAGCAAAGTTAGCATCTTTAGCAGCGATTACAACCTCGTCGCCAACCTTGAGGTTTGTAACATCGGTAAGCAGTGTGTACTGAACTGGAGCTACAAGTTCAATACCGGTCATATCAACTTTGAAAATTGAAATTTTACCAAGCTCAAACTTGCGGTTTGCAGGCATTGTAACTTGCTTAGTGAATGTACCCTTATTTGTGTTAACAACAATCTTGAGAGTTGTGTTAGATACATCTACTGGTGCCAAAGCAAACCAAATGTTGTCGCTCGATGTAGTGTTGATAGTAATAGACTTTGCACCAGAGTTGTCACTATAAGCAAGAGTCTTGTGGTTGATATAAAAACGGCCGGCAATATTCTTAGTTGACTCAATTGCAACAGAGCTTATAGTAGCGTCACCGAGGTTAAGGTTTGTAAGAGTCATCTTACCATAAGCAACAGCGTGCTTGAAGGTCATGTTGAAAGCCTCTGCTGCAGAAGTCTTAGTCTCAGATGCGCCCATCAAGATTTGCGCAGCCGGGTCACAAGAATTTGCGCCGGTTGTCTGAGCTGTAGGGATAGTAACCAGCCAGCCCTTATTAGCAGTAATGCCTGCAAAAACGCAAGCGCTCTTTGGCACCATTGCGTAAGCGGTGTAAGATGTCTGCGGAGCATCAAACTCAAAGTTAGCGCTCAAATTTACAGTGCGGAGGTCTGTGCTGAACTTTGCAGTAACAGTCTCGGTTGTCTTACCGTTGCTATCGTTTGCGTTCATAACGAACTTCTCCTTGCCATCCCAAAGAGTTGGGTAGCTACCCTCGCTTGGCTCGCCAAAAGCAGAACGAGTAATCTCGTCGTTAGTAGCGTTTACATTGATCTCGATTTTCTCGCCAGATACAGCCTCCTCAGTGAAGTTGTTAGAGCAAGATGCGAATGACATTGCTGCTGCAGCAACGATCATTATTGATTTGAACAGATTTTTCATAGCGATACTAAAATTAAAGTGTTCCCCAATCCTCTTCTGTTCCATCATCAATCGATCCGCCTCCTGTGCCAATGCCTGTGGCTGCAAAGCCGCTCTCTACCGGAGTGTAGCAGAGTTCAAGCGTCGGAGTAATGTACTCCGCAAAAATGTTAGTTTTTTTCATAAAATTGTTAAAAATTATTGGTTTGTATAAAATAATTTCGTACCTTTATCTTTGTATTTATACAAAGCGGGGCAAAGATAGTAAAAAATAGTCAAACAAACAATCATAGTTTTTAATATTTTGTAAAGCCTTAATATTGAGATAGTTTTATTCAAAATATATACCAAAAATAACTTAATAATTATGAGAAAAAACCTACTTATTTTAGTTGCCTCCCTTTTGGCTTTGGGGGCTTCTGCGGCGGTAAATGATGACTGTGCAGTATGGCGATTTACGAAAAATCGTGAGAGCAAGGGTGTTAAAAATTTTATTGAGTCGGGCCTTTACAATGCCGCTATTGCAAACAAGTCTGCAACGCTCAGTTTTCGTCACAAGAACAAGGTTGTAGATGGCGAGTTGCTCGATGCAAAAGGTAATCCATCAGCCCTTTTGACTAAGGGTGATTATTGGCTCTTTGAGTTGCCCGTTACAAAGGTTGAAGCGGGAACTGTAGTTGATTTTGTCCTTCCGTTTGCCTCTGAGGATAAGAGTGTTGCAAGCTTCCTTTTTGAATATCGCGACGGTAAAAAATGGCTGCCTGTTATAGCTGTAGATGACTCTGGAAACAATGTTACCTCTACACCTAATGTTAAGCACCATCGTCGTTTGTGGCACTCTGTAAGACTTACTCAGCCGATTGAAAATGGTGCGGTAGCTTTCCGTTTGCGTCGTGTGGAAAAAGAGCCTGCGGTGGCAACCATTACGCTCACATCTTCACGAGGTTTACAGCCTCAGGTTTATGTTTATGATACTGCTGTGCCACGCGATACTACCAAGCTTTTATTCATTGGTAACAGCTATACTTTTTACCATAACTACCCTATGATTTTCAAGCAGATGGCTTGGCGTGAAGGCCACTTTGCCGATTGTAATATCTTTGTTTCAGGTGGTTATACAATGAAGGCTCACTTAGCTAATAAATATTCACTTGAACAAATTGATAAAGGAGGCTATGATTTTGTTATGTTGCAGGACCAAAGTATTCAGTGTACTGTCAATGGTACTGCCGATGACTATGGATGTGCAAAACAGGTTGGTATAATGGTTAATCGCGTACGCAAGTCAAGTCCTAATGCAAATATTCATCTCGAAATAACTTGGGGCAGACGCTATGGTAATAACAACTTTGGCAAGTACGCTCCATTGCTTGAGAAATATCCTGAGTTTTATGCTTCGTACGATGCTATGCAAAATCGACTCATAGAGATTGTCTCTGATGAGGCTAAGCAGAGCAATATCGGTACTACACCGCTCGGTTATGCTTGGCAAATCGTTATGCACGAGCGCCCGGAGTTAAATCTCTATCATACTGATAATCACCACCAATCCTATGCGGGTTCGTATTTGGCCGCTGCGGTTGCGTATCTGACAGTTTATAAGCAACCTTTTGCACAAAATCCTTATAACGGCCTACTCAAAGCCTCTACAGCGGCTTATTTGCGCTCGGTGGCTGAGCGTGTTGTTTTGAAGGGTGAAAAGTGGGTGGAAAAATAAAATTGACACAAAAGGTACACCTTATATAAAAAATAACTATCTTTGTAAGGATAAATGCATTTGTTTCATCTAAATTATATAAGACTATGACAATCAAACAAAGAATGGACAAGGCGCTCGAAATGGCTGGTCAGACCAAGGGTGCTGAGATTTCACAGGGTGCGCTTAAGAGTACTCCGGTATTGTTCAAGAAGTTCTTCCCGGGTCAGAAGGCTGTGGTTATTACCGACCACTTCGTTTGGACTGCTGCCGGTGAGGCTGTTTATAACATTATGAACGCTGAGGGCGTAGAGTGTGAGAAGTTCGTTATTCCTGACAAGAGTTTTCACGCTGAGTGGAAGTATGTTGAGATGATTGAGGAGGTTATGAAGCAGCACAACGCTATTGCTATCGCAGTAGGTTCGGGTGTTATTAACGATGTTTGTAAGCTCGCTTCTCACCGTCTTGGTCAGCGTTACATCTGTATCGCTTCTGCTGCATCGGCTGACGGTTACTCTGCTTCAGGTTCAGCTATCGTAAAGGATGGCTCAAAGCAGACCTTTACCTGCCCTGCACCACTCGTAATCATTGGTGACTCTGATGTGCTTTGCAACGCTCCTGCTCGCCTTACTACTGCAGGTTATGCAGACCTCGCAGCAAAGGTTCCTGCTGGTGGTGAGTGGATGATTGCAGACCTCTTCGGTACTGAGCCTATCCGTGACGATGCTTGGTCTGTAATTCACGATATGCTCCCTGAGGTACTTGCTGACGCACAGGGTATTGCTGATCGTACTCCTAAGGCTGTTGAGAATGTATTTGCAGGTCTTACCCTCTCAGGTGTAGCTATGCAGATTGCAAACGACACTCGTCCGCTCTCTTGCGCTGAGCACCTCTTTAGCCACTATCTCGATATGACCCACCACACATTTGAGGATCGTATGGTGCTTCACGGCTTCCAGGTATCTGTAGGCACAGTTACAATGTGTGCTTTCTTTGATGAGTTGCTTAAGATGGATTTGTCAAAGCTTGATGTTGATGCTTGTGTTGCAGCTTGGCCTACTAAGGAGGCTGAGGTTGCTCGTGCAACTAATCTCTTTGCAGGTTTCCCTGTTCCTGAGCTTGGCCCTACCGAGATTGCTCGTAAGTGGCAGAGCCCTGAGGAGGTACGCGAGCAGCTTAACCGCGTGAAGAACAATTGGCCGGAGTTCAGCCAGAAGCTTCGTAACCATGTGTACTCTTTCGAGAAGATGCGCGACCTCTTTGTAACCGCTGGTGCTCCAGTTGCTCCTGAGCAGATTGGTGTATCTCGTGAGCAGTGGAAGAATATGACCAACTTCGTACAGCTTATGCGTTGGAGAATTAACCTCTTCGACCTTGCTAAGCGTGCTAATATCTTCGATACTTTGGTTGGTAAGGTATTTGGTCAGGGTGGCGCTCTCGAGATTTAATATTTCTGCGATAGTACGGACATTTACCTCCGCTACTTCATAATCAATAAAGGACTATGCCGATGGTATAGTCCTTTATTATATATAATAAAAATGTGTTGCTTAGTTAAAGATATACTCCTCTGCGCCACGGAAGCCGAGTAAGAGTTCTTTTATCTTTAGGCGTTTTTTGCCGGCTATTTGAATGTCGTCAATATAGACTACGCCATCAGCGCAGGTTACACCCATATACTTTTTGCCGTCGGTAACTACCCTACCCACCTCAGTAATGCCACTCTTGGACTCAAAGTGTGCCTCAAAAATCTTTGCGCTACCAACCTCTGCGCCATCTTTGGTTAAGCGACTCCACGCTGCGGGGTAAGGTGAAAGTCCGCGAACAAAATTGATAATGTCAGCTCCATTCTTGCTCCAATCTATAAGGCAGTCATCCTTAAAAATCTTTGGTGCCGGGCGTAGATTTTCATCGCTCTGAGGTTGTTCAATTGGTCTTATATTGCCTTCAGCAATGCGGTTTACGCTATCGAGAACAAGCCTTGAACCGATTGTCATTAGTCTATCATAGAGTGTGCCTACGGTATCTGTTGCGCTAATAGGTTCGCGAACCTGACCGATTATTGCTCCCTTGTCAATCTCGTGGTTGAGTAAGAAGGTTGTAACGCCTGTCTCAGTATCACCGTTGATAATCGCCCAATTTATAGGCGCAGCGCCACGGTATTGTGGAAGTAATGATGCGTGGAGATTAAATGTGCCAAAGCGAGGCATTGCCCAAACAACCTCGGGAAGCATACGGAAAGCGATAACGATGCCTAAGTCGGGCTTAAGTTCGCTTAAAGCGGTCAAAAACTCCTCGTCGCGAAGTTTTTCTGGCTGAAGGATAGTCTCAATACCCAACTCTCGTGCAGCAACTTTTACATCGCACTCGTGAACTTTTAGTCCACGACCTGCTTGACGGTCGGGAGTTGTTACTACGCCCACAACATTATATCCGCCCTCTACAAGAGCTTTGAGGGATGGTACGGCAAACTCGGGCGTACCCATAAAAACAATGCGTATATCTTTTGCGTTCATATCGTTACGGTGCTTACCTCTTTTGGCGCTTAAACTTATCTTTCCACGATTGTGGCATTTTTGCTGCAACAATCTCCTTAAAGTGTTTGTATTTGCCAATATACCAATCAAAGTCGAGTAATGCAGAGTCGTTTGTAGCCTTTTGCGTTAAATAGACTGCCAATGGAAAGAGTACGATGGATGAAATCCACATACCGAGCAGCGAACTCCAAGTACCCTCTTTTGCCATCTTCTCGCCAGTCATACTTATGATATAGTAAATTACAAAGAATATGACTGAAATAACGATTGGCATACCCAAACCACCTTTGCGGATAATAGCGCCCAATGGAGCTCCAACAAGGAAGAATATGAATATAGATACAGGTAGTGCCAATTTGCGGTGCCACTCATTCTTACTGCGATATAGCTGGTTGAGAGCCTCTTTTGAAGTCGATTCGTCAAACGAGAAACTATTTCGTGCCGATATAGCGCTCTGGCGAGCGTTTGAGTATATTTTCTGCATTTGACGAGTACTCAAATTTGGTATGGAATCAATCAGCAGGGTGTTGTATCTTTTAGCCGAGCGGTCAACAAAAATTGTATCTGGTGGCGAGATAGCATCAGGGTCTTTAATAAATATCTGGTCACGCAGAAGTGGGTTATAAGCTGTGGTTGTGGTGCGGTTTACAACCATCTCCAATGAGTCCACTGCACCCTGTAACTCTCTGATATTCTGTGTCTGACTGCTGCCGCTGAATAGGTTTTCGTCAGTGCGCTCAAAGTCAAAACCGGTCATAGGTATCTGTCCATCCTGACGCTCAAAGGTGTGGTGGCGTAAGGTGCTTTTAGTGTACCAATGGCTGCCGCGGGTGTGTTCGTATGTTGAGCCGTTAAAGAGTGTGACAAGCAAATAACGCTTGTCTTCGCTGAGTCGAATATAGCCAGAGTCAGCAACCGTTGTGGTCATATCGCCGTTTGATGCGCGGTTGTCATATATCAAAACGCCCGTAAGAAGTTTAGTCTCAGGATTTTGGTGTTCCACGCGGATGCTCATATTGTCAATACCATTGAAGAATAGACCATCCTGAAACTCTAAAGCCTGATTTTGGCGCTGAATGTCGTGGATGATGCTGAACATCTTCTTGTTGGAGTATGGTGCGAGGTTGTTGATGATAAAGAAACTACCTATAGATATGAGTATTACAACAAAAACAAGCGGTCGCACAATCTTTAGAAGCGACATACCTGCCGACTTCATCGCCAACAACTCGTAGTTTTCGCCCAAGTTACCCATTGTCATAATCGTAGCAAGCAATACGGCCAATGGCAGACCCATCTGAATCATATTGACAGTAGCGTAGAGGATAAGTTCGATAATTATGGCAGCATCAAGACCTTTGCCGACAAGATCATCGATATAACGCCACACGAAGTTCATCATCAGAATAAAGATGACGATGAAGAAGGTGGCAATCATCGGGCCAATATATGACTTGAGTATAAGTTTGTAAATTGTTTTCATAGTTTAGCTACGATTTCGGACGCAAAGATAATAGTTTTACTATTATCAACAGCAAAGTTAGCACAAATATTATTGCAGGACCCGATGGAACCTCCAAATAATAGCTTATTACAATGCCTGCTAATGCCCCTAAAGCGCCTATTATTGAGGCTGTTATGGTTATTGTCGAGTACTGCTTGGATATTGTGTTGGCAATTAATACAGGCATAGTCATTAACGAAACAAGTAGCACGATACCCATTACTCTGATGGATAAAACTATCGTAACAGCTACTATGACTGCCATAATGTAGTTCACTAAGCGCGTGTTTATTGCTGCCGAGTGTGCAAATTCGCGGTCAAAGGCTACATACATAACGGGTTTAAGCCATAGTATCGCCCCTATTAACAACGCAATGGTTAAGACGGCGAGTGCCCAAATGTCGGCCGAAGTGACTGATATGATGTTTCCAAACAGAAAACTTGATAAGTCGCCTGAAGTATAACCAGGACGAAGACTTATGAAAAATGCGCCTATGGCCATTCCTATGCCCCACATAACGCCAATGGCAGAGTCGTTGCGTATCTTGGAGTTGCTGCTCGCGTACTCAATACCCAGGGATGAGAGAATAGCGAAAATCAGAGCACCTGCTATAGGGTTTGTTCCTAAATAGAAGGCTATACCTAACCCGCCAAATGAGGCGTGGGTTATACCACCGCTGAGAAAAACCATTCTTCGGGCAACGATATATGTACCGACAATGCCGCAGGTAATGCCCGATAAAATACAGGCAATAACAGCGTTGGTTAGATAGCGATATTGTAGTATGTCGATTAAAAAGTCCATATAACAGGGCAAAAATACACTTTTTTTATCGGAAAAACACCACTTGAGCCACCTTTTTATTATATTCGCGGTGTAAAATGTTATAATATGGCTAAAAAAGTTAATTTCCATACGCTCGGTTGTAAACTTAATTTTTCTGAGAGCTCTACCATTGCACGCCAGTTTGAGCAAGGAGGTTTTGAGAGAGTATCCCCTACTGAGCCTGCTGATATCTGCATAATTAATAGCTGTTCGGTAACTGAACACGCTGATAAAAAATGTCGCAATATTATTCGTAAATTGCACCGTCGTAACCCTAATGCGATTATTGCCGTTACGGGCTGTTATGCTCAGCTGAAACCATACGAAATAGCAGCTATTGATGGCGTAGATATAGTGTTGAGTAACAATAATAAAGGCGAAACATATCAACGAGTTCTTGAACTTACCTCCAAAGGCAAAACTCAAGTATATAGTTGTGAAACAGATCAAATAACCTCCTTCTTTTCGGCCTTTTCATCGGGTGACAGAACACGCGCCTTTTTGAAGGTGCAGGATGGTTGTGATTACTGCTGCTCTTATTGTACAATTCATAACGCCCGTGGAGCGAGTCGAAATATCCCTATAGCTCAGGTTGTCGAGCAGGCTGAGGCTATTGTTGCGGCGGGTCAAAAGGAGATTGTTATTACGGGTGTAAATACGGGCGATTTTGGTCGTACTACAGGCGAAAGTTTTGCCGACTTGTTGCGCGAATTGGATAAGGTTGACGGCGTGGAGCGCTATCGTATTTCATCCATAGAGCCCAACTTGCTAACTGACGAGATTATAGATATTTGCGCAAAGTCATCTAAATTTCAACATCACTTTCATATTCCAATCCAATGCGGCTCGAATAAAATATTGGCGCTGATGCGTCGTCGTTATACGGTTGAGAAGTTTGCCGAGCGTATCGCAGCTGTGAAAAAAGCTATGCCTGACGCATTTATCGGTATTGATGTTATAACAGGTTTTCCGGGTGAGAGTGATGCAGATTTTGCTGATTCTCGCAACTTCTTAGAGAGTATAGAGCCTGCATTCCTTCATATATTTCCGTTCTCGGAGCGAGCTAACACTCCTGCGATAGATTTGCCAAACAAAGTTCAATCGTCCGTTTCAACCGCGCGAGTTAAGGAGTTGGAGGTGTTAAGTAATGCTATGCATTACAAATTCTGCTCTGCAGCGGTGGGTAAAACTATGGATGTTCTCTTCGAGAGTACCGAAAGAGGCGGATTTATGACTGGTTTTACAGGTAATTACATCAAAGTTAAAGTTCCGTATAACCGCAAGTATATCAATAAGATAGTCTCTGTCGATTTGATTGACATTGAGCCAAATTGCGATGTTGTGGGTAAAATAGTAGAATAATTAACGAAAATTTACTATATTTGCGTAATTGTATAGCTAATTATGAAAGGTATAGGTAAAAGAGTTACAGTCGGATTTTTGAGTATCGTGGTGCTATTGTTGGCGTCAGGTATTATCTCTTTGTTTGAGTTGAGCAACCTTAGTAACGATACTGAGGTTATTCTCTCCACATCGCGTCGTAATCTCGAAATAGCAAAAGAGATGATAAAATCTGCTCACGAACACAGTCAGGCGGTGCTTCACTATGCTATTTTTAACGACTTGTCAAAACGGGATGCGTCGCGTCGAGCATTAGGCGATTTGGAGGGAGCTTTGGTTAAAGCGAAAAATGAGGCTGCAGATGCGTCACGACTCGATTCGCTTGCCGCTAAAATATTGCATTTGCGCGAGGTGTCTCAGTCTTATGTCGTTGCTGAAGCTGCAATACCGGAGCAAAGTGTGGCAATACCGGAGCCGAGTGTATTGATTGAGGTAAATCAAAGTTCTGACGGCAAGGTGTGGTATGACAATAATTATAAAGTGGTTTACGAAGAGTTGATGGAGGAGATTCAGAACTTTATGACCCACACTCACACTTCGTTGGCTCCGCGAGCAGAGCAGCTTAACAAAAATGCTTATCGTTCGGTTGCGCCTGTATTTATATCGTTGGTGGTGGTTATTGCTATTGTGCTGATGTTCTACTTCTTTATGCGCATCTATCTGGTAAAACCTATTGTGCAGACAAATCGCTCATTATCAGACTTTTTGACATATCGTTTACCGTTTAGTGTTAAAGCGGAGTTGCTTGATGAGCTTAACGAGTTAGTAGATAATATCGAGAAGTTGATAGCTATTTACAAACAAAACAAAGCTTAATATGCGTGAGAGTGTCATACTGAGATATATTGGTGCAGTAATGCTCTGCGTGTCGGCATTTATGGCGGTGTCGGCCGTAATCTCGTATGTCAATAATGTTGATTCGGGCTTCTACCCTCTTTTGCTTTCAGCTTTGCTGACATTCACTTTGGGAGCTTTCCCTCTGCTGTTTGTGCCTCGTGGTAAGTCTATCTCCAATAAAGAGGGTTTTGCTATAGTTGTAGGTTCGTGGATATTGGCGACCATTGTTGGTATGTTCCCATATTTGATTTGGGGCGGAGAGTTTTCGTTGGTCAATGCGTGGTTTGAGAGTGTGTCTGGTTTTACAGCTACTGGCGCAACGATATTGAACGATATTGAGGCTCTGCCACAGGGTCTGCTCTTCTATCGTACTTCGACAAATTGGCTCGGAGGTGTGGGCGTCGTAATGTTTGCGCTGGTCATTCTCCCCTCTTTGGGTACAAGCCGTATGTCGCTCTCAAATGTGGAGTTGTCGTCGCTTGCAAGGGACAACTATCGATATCGCACACAGGTTATTGTGCGTATTTTGTTGGTTATCTATGTTGGTTTGACCGCCATAACTACCCTGTCGCTCAAATTTGCGGGTATGCGTTGGTTTGATGCTCTTAACCACGCAATGTCGGCTTGTGCAACAGCTGGTTTTAGTACAAAGAACTTGAGCATAGCCTTTTATGATAATCCTACTGTTGAGTTGATTTTGGCTGCGGCAATGCTTATTTCAAGCCTTCACTTTGGATTGATTTATGCAACATTCTTACGCAAGAGTAACAATATTTTTCGCTCTGAGGTTGTCAGAACATATATGCTTATTATTGCGGCAGCAACTGTATTTATAACTGTAAGCCTTTATGGGGCGAGTATATACACCTCGTTATTTGAAGCATTCCGTCACTCCTATTTCCAAGTTGTATCGCTGATAACCACAACAGGATTTTCTACAGCCGATACCAATTTGTGGACTCCGTTAGCAATTGTGGTGCTTATCTTTGTATCAATTGTGTGTGCTTGCGCTGGCTCTACCTCGGGAGGTATGAAGGTGGATAGATTGCTTATCTTTTGTAAAATTTTATGGGCGAGAATACGCCACCAGCAGCACCCTAATGCAGTTATCCGTATTCGTGTCGATGGCGTTGTGCAAGATAATGAGATGTTGAACAATGTCGTGTTGTTTATCGTTACATATATTGCCCTTATATTGGTTGCATCGTTTACTAATACTCTGTTTGGCCAAGACCTGATGACTGCCTTTTCATCGGCTGTGGCTTGTGTTGGCAATATCGGCCCTGGTTTTGGAGAGGTGGGCTCTATGGGTAACTTTGCGCAGATACCTTCTATTTTGAAGATACAAAACTCATTCTTGATGCTTATGGGGCGTCTTGAAATATTTGGTTTTATACAGTTGTTTTTCCTTAAATGGTGGAGATAATGAGAAAATTGTTTGCCATTCTTGCCTTTGTGGGCTTTGTTAATATATCTTATGCTCAGTCTGTTACTGACCGTTACAACGCTCTTGGCAATGCAGTAGAACAGGCTAAAAGATCTATTGATTCGGTAAATGTTTTGTTAAAACAGGCTCGCGAACAATATGCAACACACGCAGAAGAGCGGCCACAAATATCTAATCGCATCAGCGCGCTGGAGCTTGAAGCCTTGAATTTGAAGCGTAAGTATGACAAGGCTGTATATGAACTATCTTGCTGCGAACAACAGATTTTACTTGCAGATATAGCCCGCTCGCAGGGCCAAAACAAGCAAGTCTCTACTGAGGAGGTGGAGGTAACCGACAACTCTCCCCAGAGAGCCAACTTGGTCTATAACAAAGTTTTTGAGCGTTCGCTTTCTATGGCGGATTTGCGCGGCTTAAGGCAGGCACAACAGCAGGAAACAGATGTTGTAAGCCGAATAAGAGAGTATTTGGGTGTTTATGACAAAATGGTAGCAGTCCAATTAGAGTACGAACGCATCGATACCGAGTCTGGTGCCGATAGTCTTTTGCAGGCACTCGATTCGCTCCGCTTGGCGGCTGGAGTAATTGAAAATGGAGTCAACAATCTATGGCATAACCTCTATGACAATAAGCTTTATGCCTACAATTTGATTTTGGAGAAGGGTAAGAGGCTTGATGTCCTCGCATCTGCTGAAGCCTCGCTTTCAAAGGCTCAAAGCCAAAGTGAGCAGATAGTCTCGGAGTTCGAGTCTGATGTTTTGGCGGAGTATTTCTACCGCAAAGGTGCGCTTTTGGAGTATGAGGGTAATGTGGCAAAGGCTTTAGAGTTGACAAAGGCGCAAGATTCGTTGCTTAAGGCAAAGAGCGCCCTTCAGCGTAACAATTTCTGCCTGCCTAAGGTTAATATAGTCCGTCGCTCGTTTATTGAACACGAGCCTCTAAAGGTTGTTAAACCGACGCTTTACACCTCTAAAAATCCTATCCCGCAGACCCGTATTTACGAGTTTGGCACGGTCTATCGTATTCGTATCGGAATTTTTACTAATCGTCCTAACCTTTCGGCACTGAAGGGCATTACACCTCTATCTTATACGGATAAGTATCACGGAGGCAAATATGCCTATTATGTTGGAGGCTTTAGAACGGAAGAGGAGGCTCGCGAGGGCGTCAAGTATCTTACAAAGCTCGGTTTCCGTTCGCCTGTAGTCGTAATGTGGGTGGATGGCGAGTATATCTCCAATATTGAGGTGTGGAAGAGTAAGAATATGGGCTATAAGATTGAAATCTCAGGTGTTACTACCCTATCGGACGCCGTTAAGGCTCATATATCTCTCCGTAATGACAAGGCTATATTTTCAAGGGTCGGTAAGGTCTTTATTGTTGGTCCATTTGTGTCGGAATCGGATGCTAAACTCGTAGCTTCGGAGATTGTCGCTATGGATGGTAATATTGAGGCAAATGTAAAATCTGTAAAACAGTAAATCTAAAAGATATAAGTTATGTGGTACATTCTTTTGTTGATTTTGCTCGGAGTGTTGTTCCTTGTGGTAGAGATGCTTTTGCTGCCGGGAGTCTCTATTGGTCTATTTCTCTCTATAGCTTGTTATGGTGGCGCTATCTGGTATGCGTTTGATGCAATGGGTGTTACGGCGGGTATTATAACTATTGCTGTAGTTCTCGCACTCACGCTTGTGTCGGTAATAATTTCGCTTAGAGCCAAAACTTGGCAACGCCTGGCTCTTAAGCAGGAGATTGACTCAACAAGTATGCCTAAGCCTGAAAGCGAGGTCGCTTTGGGTTCTATAGGCGTTGCCGTATCGCGCCTTGCGCCTATGGGAAAGGTTAGCGTTGCGGGTAAAGTTTACGAGGCTAAATCTGTAGATGTATTTATAGACCAGCGTGAAGCGGTCGAGGTTGTTGGATATGAAAATTTCAACATCGTTGTAAAGCGAGTAAATAACTAAACATACATCCCCTATGAAACCTATCCTTAAAATTTTCTTGACTGTAGCGTTGTTTATGCCGCTATGTGCTACAGCTCAGCAAGAGCCTCAAGCTGATGCAAAGGCTGTTGTTACAGCGGGTAATGCCCGATTTACGATACTTACCGACCAACTTATCCGTATGGAGTGGAGCGAAGATGGACAGTTTGAGGATCGTGCAACACTAACTTTTGTTAACCGTAAGACCGATGTTCCTCAGTTCAAGGTAAGCAATGGTCGTAATAAGTTGACTATCAAGACCTCCAAATTAACTCTAAACTATCTCAAGGGAGCTAAGTTCTGTGCTGAAAATCTTAGTGCAGAGTTTATGCTGGGCGATAAAAAGGTGGTATGGCACTATGGAGATAAGGATACTCTTAATCTTATGGGAACAACCCGCACTTTGGATAAGGCGGATGGCTGGAATCTCAATCCTAACGATCCTATGGAGCCGGGCGTTATCTCTCGTGGCGGCTGGAGCGTGGTTGATGACTCTCAGCGTCATCTTTTTGTGCCAACAGCATCACATTGGCAGCATTGGGTTGAGTGTCGCCCTGAGAAGGAGTATCAAGACCTATATTTGTTCGCCTATGGTCATAACTATCTGCAAGCTGTAAAGGACTATATCAAGATTGCGGGATCTATTCCTCTACCTCCAAAGTATGCGTTTGGATATTGGTGGAGTCGCTATTGGCAATACTCTGATAACGAACTGCGCGACTTGATTGGTCAGCTTCGTAGTCTTGATATTCCTATAGATGTACTTATTGTCGATATGGATTGGCACGAGACTTGGGGCTTGCGTCGTACGGGTGCAAAGAAAGATGAGTATGGTCAGCGTATTGGTTGGACAGGCTACACTTGGAAAGAGCAACTATTCCCTTCGCCTGCTTCGTTCTTGAAGTGGTGTGAGAATGAGGACCTTAAAACATCGCTTAATCTCCACCCTGCTTCGGGTATTCAGCCTTATGAGGAGCCTTATGAGCGTTTTTGCAAGGCCTATGGCTGGAATGAGGCGGGTAAGAGCGTGCCATTCAAGATTGATGAGCAGAAGTGGGCTGACGCCTATTTTGATACTGTGCTTGGTCCAATGGAGAATATGGGCGTAGATTTCTGGTGGCTTGATTGGCAGCAGTGGCGCGAGAGTAAATTTACAAAGGGCTTGAGCAACACTTTCTGGCTCAACTATGTCTTCGATAAGCACGCATCGCAACGAGGAAATGAGCGCCCTATGATTTACCACCGTTGGGGCGGCTTGGGCTCACATCGCTATCAGGTCGGCTTCTCTGGCGATATTATGATTAATTGGGAGTCGCTCAGTTTCTTGCCGTGGTTTACAAGTACCGCCTCAAATGTGGGTTATGGTTATTGGGGCCACGATATTGGTGGACATGCGTTTAAGGTGAGAAATTCGCAAACCGACCCCGAGCTTTATCTGCGTTGGTTGCAGTATGGTGTCTTTACCCCTATTTTTAAGACACACTGCACAAAGAATAGCAATATTGAGCGTCGTATTTGGCAGTTCCCTGACCATATTTTCTATATGAGAGATGCTATTCGCCTACGCTATACACTTGCACCTTATATATATAATGCAGCCCGTCAGGGTTATGATACAGGTATATCAATGTGCCGCCCGATGTACTACTACTATCCTGAGTCCAATGAGGCTTATGATATGAAGGAGCAATATATGTTTGGTGACGACTTGTTGGTAACAGCTATTGTTGCACCTGTTGATAAGAATACGGGCGTTGCCGAGCGTACGATGTGGTTTCCAGAGGGTAAATGGTTTGATATGGCGAGCGGTAAGATGATTGAGGGTAATCAGACACTTACTTTGAATTACACCCTTGCCGAAAATCCTTATTACGCTCGCGCTGGTGCAATTATCCCTATGAACCCGTCAACTGTGAAGAATTTGCAGCAGAGTTGCGAAACGCTTGTGCTGACCTTTGTTCCGGGTGCCGACGGAGAGTTGTCGCACTATGAAGATGACGGAATATCAAAGGATTACGCCGATAAATTTGCCACAACAAAGGTTGCTAAGAGTACTAACGGCAATGTTGTTCGTGTTGTTATATCGGCTCGTGAGGGCAATTTCAACGGTGCGCTGAATAAGCGTAAGTATGAACTCCGTTTCCCTTGCTCTATGCCTGCCAAGTGTGTCAAAGTTAATGGCGTTGAAATTCCATACAACCGTTATGCGCAGAGTGACGAGTGGAGTTATGACGGCTACACTCTTGCACCGATTGTATATACCGATTTTTGCGAGTGTGATAAGGAGTGTGTTGTAGAGCTGGAGTTTGATGAGCAGTTGCTCAAGCACCAGTCTCGCCTCTATGGTAAGCAGGGTATTTTCAACCGATGCGTGGTGCTTACTCCTGAGTTTAAGGAGCGTTACGCCATAAGTTACGACCCATATCCGCTTTTGCCGGACGAGTATATGAATGTCTCGCAGACTCCTAACTTTATAATGGAGTATCCTGAGCAGATTGTCAAGTGGCTTGATCGCTATGATAGTAGTTTTGAAATCTGCGTTCCTGCTCTAGAGAAGTCGGGTCGTGTAGATGCAGAGTTTATCTCGAAGTTAAAGGCTCAGTTCAAGTAAAAATCTTAAAACTCTAAAAATTAATATTATGGAACTTGGTGTAATTATTATGCTTGCAGTACTGGCGCTTATCGCCATTTGGGTGATATTCTATTTTGTGCCGGTAGGTTTGTGGTTTACTGCATTGATTTCGGGTGCGCACATTTCGTTGTTGCAAATGGTGCTTATGCGCTGGCGTAAGATACCGGTGTCAGCTATTGTGTCATCTATGATTGAGGGTACAAAGGCAGGCCTGAAGCTCAATCCAAACTCATTGGAGGCTCACTATCTTGCAGGTGGTAACTTCCGCAATGTTGTCCACGCTCTTGTGTCGGCTCAGAAGGCTGGTATCAACCTCAATTTCGAGGAGGCTACAGCGATTGATTTGGCTGGTCGTGATGTATTTGAGGCTGTGCAGATGTCTGTAAACCCTAAGGTTATCAACACTCCCCCTGTTACAGCTGTTGCGAAGGATGGTATTCAGCTTATCGCTAAGGCTCGAGTAACTGTGCGTGCAAATATCCGTCAACTTGTCGGTGGTGCTGGCGAGGAGACTGTTTTGGCGCGTGTTGGAGAGGGTATTGTCTCTTCAATCGGTTCGTCGGTATCACATAAGTCGGTACTCGAAAATCCTGACTTTATCTCTCGCGTTGTGCTTGAAAAGGGATTGGATGCAGGTACTGCGTTCGAAATCCTTTCAATTGATATTGCCGACATTGATGTGGGTAAGAATATCGGTGCGCAGTTGCAGATGGATCAGGCTGAGGCTGATAAGAATATTGCGCAGGCTAAGGCTGAGGAGCGTCGTGCAATGGCTGTTGCTCTTGAACAGGAGATGAAGGCTAAGGCTCAGGAGGCGCGTGCAAAGGTTATCTTGGCAGAGGCTGAGGTGCCACTTGCTATGGCTGAGGCTTTTAGAAATGGTAATTTGGGTATTATGGACTACTATAAGATGAAGAACATCAATGCCGATACCCAGATGCGTGAGTCTATTGCTGCGCCAAAGATTGAGAAAAAGTAACAACTATGATAACCCTTGAGCAAATAACTCAAGCGCTTAGTCAAGCTCTCAGAGAGTCTGCTTGCAACTATGTTAGCGAGCAGATGGCTCTCTGTCCTCAAGATGTCGGACAACGACTCTACGATGATCCTATTGTTAAAATCGGATCGGCAGATGATGAGTTGTGGGAGGAGTTAAAGGCACCTGAGGCTATTGGTCATCTGTTTCGTACACCGAAGGAGTGGATGGCTCAGGCAAAGTGTGTTGTTAGTTATTTCGCCCCTTTTAGCGACTATGTGGTCGAGGGTAATTGTGCCGATGCGGTTGATGTCGGTAACGGTTGGCTCTATGCTCGTGTAGAGGGGCAGCAGATGCTTACAGAGATAAACCATTTCTTGGAGCGATGGTTTGAGTCTCAAGGCGTTAAGGCTCTCTCGCCATACGCAAGCGACCAATTTAGGTATGTGTTTGAGGCTGGCAGTTGTGACCAAATAGAGGATAAATCGCTCAGCTATACAAGTAATTGGTCGGAGCGCCATGTGGCTTATGTATGCGGTATGGGTACTTTCGGCTTGTCTAAGGGTCTAATTACCGAGCGAGGTGTGGCAGGTCGTTTTGGTAGTGTGATTGTCGATGCTTGTTTGCCAATAACTCCGCGCTCGTATAGTGATATATATGAGTATTGCACTATGTGTGGCGCTTGCATGAGATGCCCTGGTGGTGCTATCACTTTAGAGAGTGGAAAATCGCATATTGCCTGTAGCAGCTATGTCAATAAAATGCGCGAGTTGTATGCTCCGCGATTTGGATGTGGCAAGTGTCAAGTTAAAGTGCCGTGTCAAAGAGGTATTCCAAAGAAATAGAATACAAAGCGCAGTAAAGTCCTCATAAGTATAACTTTTGGGGACTTTTTGTTGTTAAATATAATAATTTAGACTAAAAATCGTTGACAAATAGTAGAAATGAATGCCAAAGGTTGGAAAATTTGCAACTTTTTTGGTACATTTGCACCAATATTTGTCTATTGATAAAATTGTATGAATTTATATATGAGAAAGTTCTGTTATTTGCTTATAGCGGTTTGTGCTGTGCTCGCGTTGGACTCTTGCTCCAAGAAGAAAGATTTTAGTTTTCAGTTCTCTAAAATGGGCCTCTATTTTCAATGGGGTGGAGAGCCTCAAACAGTTGCATACACCGGCTCAAATATAGTCTCTGTTGAACTAAAGAAGGCAACCGAGGGATGGACTTGCACTGTTGACCAGAGTAAGCGTACTATTACCGTTACACCTCCACAGGACCCGGGTGCTCAGGATAAGCGTGAGCAGATGCGAGAGGCTGATATCACCTTTACTGTTAAATTTAAGAAGGGCGACAGCTCAACTTACACAATCGACTGCTACATTATCGGAGATGAGATTATTTTGCTCAACGAAGGTGGTAAGTATGCTAACTGCTATGTGCTTACATCTCCAATGACAGCCTACTCTTTGGATGTTTCCAAAAATGGCGGCGGTCAGGCTTTGAGTGGCGTAAAAGATGTTAAAATAATATGGCAGAGCAAGGCTTCTACAATTAAACACCTTGTTTATGATGCCGATAAATCTATCGTTTCATTCTATATCGATGCTCTCAAGCAGACTAATGAGGATGACGAAGAAGTTTATGTTAAAGAGGGTGAAAATTATGTTATGCCAAATGGTAATGCTGTAATCGCGGTAGTTAACTCGAAGGAGGAGGTTTTGTGGAGCTGGCACCTTTGGTTTGCTAAGGCTTCGGCAAATCCGCTCGAGGACTACTCTACCTACTCAAATGGCGTTACATTTATGAACCGCAATCTCGGCTCGTATGGTAATAGCAATGGCGCAAGCGATAACACCACTCTCATCCTTGATACTTATGGCCTCTATTACCAGTGGGGTCGTAAAGATCCTTTCTTGCGTCCATTCTATCACGACTGCTCAAATAATGAGGATCAGTATGTCTATGCAACCTCCGGTAGCGCTGTATATGTAGCTTATGCTGAGACTTCAGCGGAGGTTGGTACTGTTGAGTATGCAATCGCAAATCCTATGACCTTTATTACCAACTCTGCCTGCGTGGATAAGGAGGATGGTGACGGCATTGGCGACTGGTTGCACACCCCTAATAACTCGCTTTGGAGCAACACTACCAAGACGGCTTATGACCCTTGTCCTTATGGTTGGCGTGTGGCTGCCGGTAGTGACTTTGATTGCCTTACATTGACCGAAGCTGAGGATAATATGGATCTTGATAAGGCTCGCGGTCGCTTTGGCTGGATGCTTAGCGATGGTGTTAACAGCTACTTCTACCTCGGTGGAGGCTTCCGTAGCTACTATGACGGTACAATTCACAATATGAATTACAAGACGGGCGTATATCCTTCACAGCCTGAGCCGTGGGAGGGTCACTATTGGACTACAGGTACTACTGCTGACGGCAAGCAGTCAACATCAATGTATTTCGACCTCACTACAACCAGAACAATTAATAAATTTGTACTCAACAACCCATCTAAGCGAGCAAATGCTATGCAGGTGCGTTGTGTAAAGGTAAAATAGAGAAGCTATGATACTCAGACTTAGAATGCTTAGCGACGAAAACGACAACTTCGTTCGCGATTTTGAGGTGCATCACGAGACTACTTTGCTCCAGCTGCACAACTTTATTATCGAGTCTATCGGCTACGACGATTGTATGGCGTCGTTCTACTCTACCGACCAAAATTGGGCCCCATTGCAGGAGTTTTCTCTTATGGATTTGGGCGATGAGCAGTTTGAGGGCGCGCCTATTGCTATGGATAAAATCACCATTGCAGAGCTTGTGGTTGCGGAGCGTACTAAACTGATTTATCAGTTTGATATGCTTACTGATCGCGCCTTTTATCTTGAGGTTGTTGCTACAAGTGAGCCAAACCCTGAGTTGGAGTATCCTCGTGTGTCGTTTGAGAATGCTCGTGTGCCTGATCAGTATGACCCAGACGCTGTTCCGGCAGATGATGGCTCTATCTTTGACGAGATGATGGACGAGTTTGGAGAGTTTGATGGCGACGATAACTATGACGATGAGTACTAAACGGGTTATTGTAGTTGTCGGACCTACCGCCTCGGGCAAGACTGATCTTAGCATCGCTCTTGCCCGACATTATAATGCACCCATCCTCTCAACCGATTCGCGTCAGGTTTATAAGGGGTTGCCAATTGGTACTGCTTACCCTTCGGTAGAGCAATTGCAAGCAGTTGAACACCATTTTATTGGAGAGCTGGAGCTTAACCAAGACTTTAACTGCGGAGAGTATGAAAAGCAGGCTCTTGAGCGCCTTGAAACTCTTTTTGAGAAACACGATACCGTTGTGGCAGTTGGTGGCTCAGGACTCTATGTAAAGGCGCTGTGTGAGGGTATGGACTCTCTGCCTGAGGCTGATGAGGCGCTGCGTGAGCAGTTGCAGCGACGCTTGGCGGAGCAGGGCGTTGAAGCTTTAGCTGAGCAACTCAAGACCCTTGACCCAGAGTATTACGAAGTTGTGGATAGATGCAATCCCGCCCGCGTTATGCGAGCTTTAGAGGTTTGCCTTGTGAGTGGTTGTAAGTACTCCGTTCTGCGTAAGGGTACGGTCAAACCCCGCAATTTCCAGATTGTCAAGGTGGGTGTAAATATGGAGCGTGAGCGCCTTTATGAGCGTATTAATCTGCGTGTTGATAAGATGCTTGAGGCGGGTCTTGAGGCTGAGGCGCGCGCAGTACTACCCTATCGCCACTGCAATTCGCTCAAAACGGTGGGCTATTCCGAGATGTTTGACTACTTTGATGGTAAAATAGATTTTGAGCAGGCTGTTGAACTTATCAAGCGCAACTCTCGCAGATATGCAAAGCGTCAACTTACTTGGTTTGGTCGTGATAAGGATATCAGATGGTTTGAAAATGACCAATTGGAGGAAATTGTTAAATATATCGACTCTCAATTTGGAGAATAACAGATAAATTATTACATTTGCACCGCAAAATATTAAAGGGGTTGCTCGAATGGTGGAATAGGTAGACACGCCGGACTTAAAATCCTGTGGACAGAAATGTCCGTGCCGGTTCGATTCCGGCTTCGAGTACGACAAGGAGAATCGCAAGGTTCTCCTTTGTAGTTTTACTCTGCACCGAGATCGCTTAACCTGTCGCGGTGCAGAGTAGTCTGCTTTGTGGCAGGCGATTGCTATGCAGTATGCGTATTTGAAAAATTATCTATCTATTTGTAACTAAAAAATGAGATAAAATAGGTGCAAGAGTTGTTTTTTGAGAGATAGTCATTTATCTTTGTACCAATTATATGAAAATAAACAGTTAAAGCGAATAGACTTGCCGCTTTTATAATTGTAAATATGGTGTCAAAGTCGCACCGAAAGATTGATAAACTACTATGAAAAAGATTTTTTTGACTCTTGTGATTGCAGTTGTTGCAGTGTCAACCACTTATGCCTATTTCCCTGAATTTACCTATCAGGGAGAGGTTAATCTCGGTTTTGCAACCGGAGGTAAGGTAAAATATAAAGGTGTTTCAGACAAATCATCGCTCAATCGCCCATTTATTGAGACCATTCACGGTTTTGGTATCTCAAAATACGGCTTTTTGGGTCTTGGTTTTGGCGTACAGGGTTATTTGGGAGCAGCAGACAAAGCAAACCCTGCAGAGAAATGGAATACTTTAGCGCTGCCACTATTTGTGAATGTTAGGGGTATTTGGCCTGTGGAGGAGCTAAATCCTTATGTATCAGCAAGTTTTGGTTATGCTTTTATCCCTTGCAGTGCCAGAAATTCTTCTGTCTCATTTGGTAATAGCACTATGATATCAAAACTTACAGGAGGATTTTATTGCGATTGCGGTGTTGGTGTGAAACTGATGGATAAAATCAATATAGGTCTTGGTATGCAGCACCAGCGTATGGGTACTATGGCTATATTTAAGCAGGATTATAGTACCGAAAAGTCGCGTGATAAGGGTCTGAACGGCACTTCATTCTATATTAAGGTTGGTTATTGCTGGTAAACGCTTATATTTGCCGCATAAGCAAATCTTATGGTGTTATAAATAAATATGATTGATTTTCTGCTGATAATTCGCATAAAAGCACTATCTTTGCAATAGTTAAAAAATAGAAGTTATGAAAAAGTTATTTTATATTTTAGGTGTTGCTTTGGTAATGATGACAGCGTGTGGTAACGGTAAGGGTTATACCTCTGTTAGTGTTGACGAGTTTGCGAAGGTGATTGTAGATAATCAGGTACAACTTATTGATACTCGTACAGAGGCGGAGTTTAACGAGGGTCATATCCCTGGTGCTATAAACATCGATGTTAACGAGTCCGACTTTGAGGCTAAAGTCGGTCAGAAAATTGACAAAACCCGCCCTATCGCGCTCTATTGCCGAGGTGGCCGCCGTAGTAAAATTGCAGCAGAACGAATTGTTGCGTTGGGCTATGACGATATTACTGAGCTTAATACGGGTTTTCTCTCGTGGACGGGCGAGGTTGAGAAATAGGTTAGTACTATATTATGTTTATGTGTTAAAATTGGTTAAAAAACTCCCCGATACCGCATCCAAATGGGTGCGGTATTACTTTTGTTATATCTATATTGTCGCTTTAGAGTCTAAAACCAAACACAAACTTTGCATTTTTCCAATTTTGTACTATCTTTGCAGTATCAAATAAGTCCTTCGTCCGAGGGATTGTCAATCAAAGCATTTTATACTTTATAACCTATATTTATATATGGAAGATTTAGCTACCCTCGAGGGTAAGACTCTTAAAGAGTTGCGCGAGATTGCCAAAGCTTTTGGTATTGATAGCGAGAAGTTGTCAAAGAGAACCCTTATTAAAATCATATCTGGTGGCGAAGAGCCAAAGCCTGCATCTGAGTCTGCCGAGCAGAACGCAGAGGTTGCCGCTCAGCCAAAGCGTCGTGGTCGTAAGCCCCGTGCTGTCGTAGAGGCAGAGAAGGTTGAACCTCAAGTCGTTGAGTCCGTTCCAAGCCAAGAGCCTACACCAGCAGAAACGCCAAAGGCAGAGAAGCGCCGTGGTCGCCCAAAGAAGGTGGTTGTTCAGGCCGCTGTCGAGCCTGCACCTGAGGCTGAACATCAAGTTCAAGAGCCTGAACAGGTAGTCGCTCCAGAACCAGAAGAAACTTCTCAAGTATCACAAAATGAGGAGATTACCAAAGATGATTTTACTGCTGAGGTAATTGGTGAGGGTGTGCTTGAGGTTATTCCTGAGGGTTATGGCTTCCTCCGTTCGGCAGACTATAACTATCTCAATTCACCTGACGATATCTATGTCTCCCCTTCCCAAATCAAGCTCTTTGGTCTTAAAGCGGGCGATACTGTTACGGGTGTTATTCGTCCTCCAAAAGCGGGCGAGAAGTATTTCCCTCTTGTGCAGGTCTTGGAGATTAACGGTCTTGAGCCAAATGCTATTCGCGACCGTGTTCAGTTTGAGTATTTGACCCCGCTCTTCCCTTCCGAGAAGTTTAACCTTACGGGTGAGGGTCACAACACCCTCTCTAACCGCGTTGTGGATCTTTTCTCCCCTATCGGTAAGGGTCAGCGTGCGCTTATCGTGGCACAACCTAAGACGGGTAAGACAATGTTGCTCCAGAGTATTGCTAACGCTATAGCTGACAATCACCCTGAGGTGTATATGATTGTTCTGCTCATTGACGAGCGCCCTGAGGAGGTTACCGAGATGGCTCGCCATGTCAAGGCTGAAGTTGTTGCCTCGACCTTTGATGAACAGGCTACCCGCCATGTCAAGGTTGCCGAAATGGTGCTTGAGAAGGCTAAGCGTATGGTTGAGTGCGGTCACGATGTGGTTATCCTCTTGGACTCTATAACTCGACTTGCGCGTGCTTATAACTCAGTTCAGCCTGCGTCGGGTAAGGTGCTCTCAGGTGGTGTCGATGCTAATGCCCTCCATAAGCCAAAGCGTTTCTTTGGTGCTGCGCGTAACACCGAGGAGAAGGGCTCGCTCACAATTATTGCCACAGCGCTCATAGATACAGGCTCTAAGATGGACGAGGTTATCTTTGAGGAGTTTAAGGGTACAGGTAATATGGAGCTTCAGCTTGACCGTCGCCTCTCTAATAAGCGCGTTTACCCTGCTGTTGATGTTATTGCATCGGGTACTCGTCGTGAGGATATGCTCCTGAGCCGTGAGGTGATGCAGCGTACCTGGATACTGCGTAAGTACCTCTCCGATATGACCGTTGTCGAGGCTATGGAGTTCTTGCAGAAGCAGATGGGTATGACTCGCGACAATGCTGAGTTCCTTGCAACTATGAACCAATAAACTGCTGATTATGAGAAGACTATTGCTAACTCTCTGCGCTATTTGTGCTTCGCTCCAATGCTTTGCGTGGGGACAAAAGGGTCACGATGCTGTTGCTTATATTGCCGAGTGCAATCTTGAGCCTGAGGTGTATCAAAAGGTGGTAAAGGTGTTGGGTGGCCACTCATTGGTCTATTACGCCAACTGGATGGACAACGCCTCCAACTCTGACGCCTATCGTTACACTAAGACTTGGCATTACGCCAATGTCGATAAGGGCTACACCTACGCCACGATGACCAAAAATCCAAAGGGCGATGTGGTTACGGCTATCAACGAACTTGTTGCTGAACTCAAGAGCGGCAAACTTACAGCCGAGCAGGAGAGTGTACGCCTTAAATTCCTGATACAC
>JAFNYE010000060.1 GCA_017383345.1 Alistipes sp.
CGAGGGTGTGACAGTTAAGAATTCAACTGTTTCTAACTGCGATCGTTCATCGGTTATCGCTACATATCTCTATTTCACAAATGCAACTGTTAAAAATTGTGTTGTTGAGGGTTGTACTGTTAATTCTATCGGTACTGCAGGTGCTATCCTGGGTATGAACAACAGCCACAACTTTGAGGCTACAGGCAATACTGTAAAGAATACAACAATCTCTTCATCAGAGGGCGGCAACAAGGCAGGTATCCTTATCGGTACTTGGCAGCAGGCTGGCACTTTGACTCAGAGCGGTAATGTTGTAGAGAACTCAAAGGCTATCAATGCCGGCACAGAGACTAACAATGAGATTGGTCGTCTTGCATAGCAAAGCTACAGACCCCGGCATACGGTCTTGATAGTATGCTATTGGTTAATAATGTGAGGAGGGGCTGTCCGAGGGGCAGCTCCTCTGTTTATATTGAGGTTTCAAAATATTTTGTTACCTTTGCATTATGAATACGATTTTACTAACTCTCATAGTCTTTATTACAGCCTTCGCCGGTGCGGCGATAATACACCCCTATCTTGTCCGCTTCGCCAAGACTAAAGATATTGTTGACAACCCCAACACGCGCAAGTTGCAGCTTCGCCCCGTACCCGTATTGGGTGGTTTAGCCATCTTTTTCGGTATTGTTATAGGCCTGATTGCAGCCAACATTGTGGCCGACACAACACCGCTATTTGTGGTTGTGGGGTGTATGATGATTATGACCTATGTTGGTGCTCTTGATGATGTGCTGGATATCTCCCCTATCGTCCGCCTTGTGTGGCAGATTGTCACCGTACTGATACTTATCTATATAGGCGACTTCTCGCTCAACAATTTTCACGGCTTATGGGGCATTGAGGCACTGCCACAATATATCTCTACCCCACTCACAATCATTGCTGTTGTGGGAATTATCAACGCCCTGAACTTGCTCGATGGCGCCGATGGCCTGTTTTCGATATTCTGCATCAGTGTGTGTGCTATCTACGGAGCGATATTCCTTTATGTCGGCGACTACCCGCTCTTCACCCTCGCTGTAGCATCTGCAGGCGCTTTGATACCCTTCTTGTTGCATAATGCCTTCGGTATTGAGTCCAAGATGTTCGGCGGTGACGGAGGCTCGTTGCAGTTGGGAGTAACGCTATCGGTGTTTGTTATGGAGGTAATCTGCCGCCCCGAGTATGGTCAAATAGCGACACAAAATAATATGGCTCTTGTTCCGTTTGTGCTCGCTACGCTCTCAATGCCTGTGTTTGACACCCTGCGCGTGATGACTGCCCGCATAGCGCGAGGCACTTCTCCTCTTATAGGCGATAAGACCCACCTACACCACCTCTTTATCGACTTGGGTATATCCCACATCAGCACAGCCGTACTAATCTCAACCCTCAACCTTATGGTTGTAGGGGCATGGTACCTCTCTAACCAGATGGACTGTTCTGCCGAGACGCAACTATATGTAGTTATCGCCACATCACTTATACTTAATTGGGGCATATATTACGGCGTTAAGCTGCTTGATAGGCTTCTACCTGAACAGATGGAGAGTGTGCGCGTATGGAAACGCAACCACCGCCCAAGTCGCCGATTATTTGACTTTATGCGAAAATTTGTTGACAAGATGTAGCGTATTTGGAAAAAATGTATTACTTTTGCGCAGCATTTTGAAAAAATTGCCCAAAGGATGGTTCCGTAGCTCAGCTGGATAGAGCAACAGCCTTCTAAGCTGTGGGTCGTGGGTTCGAATCCCGCCGGAATCACTAAAACACTGAAAATCAGTCAGTTAGCTTATTTAAAAATAGCAAACTGGCTGATTTTTTATGCTGTTACTATATCCAACTGGGCTACTGATGCAAACACATCTGCAAACAGTTCGGGTGTGGCAAAAATGTTTGCAAACCATTTGTAAACCGTTAAAAGCCAAACCGTTATGTTAAGCGTCAGTTTCACCTGTCTGAAAAGCCGTCAAAACAAGTCAGGACAAAGCCCAATCCAACTATGGGTAAATGTAGATGGAAAGCGTGCAACCACCATTCTGAGCCTTCGTGCAGCGCCACAAGAATTCCAAAAAGCGATGAAAAGCAAGCAGAATAATCCTATTCTGTTGTACTGCAATAATGTTAGAGAGCGTATTACAGAGTTCTTCGCTAATTCATCCTATATGGGCATAGTACCCACTCCTCAACAAATTATAGACTTTGTTAAAAGTGGTTTTGCCATTAAGCAATATATGCTCTACGAGTTGTTTGATGATTTCCTAAGAATTGAGAAGAGCAAAATCGGGCACGAAATCCAAGACAGTACCTATTACAAGTATTGTTTGGTTGTGGAGAGGTTCAAGCAAGCTGTACCTAATAAACCCATCAATCAAGTATCTCATTCCGATGTTCTTGATTTCAAATACCATCTGTTGAATGTCGCCAAACTTTGCACTGGTACATTGTCGGGCTATCTAACAAAGGCTAAGACGATATTTGCCTATGCAATAGATAACGACCTTATACAGCGCAACCCGTTTCGTCAGCTGAAAATCCAGAAGGAGGAGGTTGAGATTAACCCTCTTACCAAAGATGAGTTGTCACGAATTATCCAGAAGGATTTTAGGATAAAGCGTCTTAATCAAGTGAGAGATTGTTTCGTGTTTGCTTGCTATACAGCATTGGCATATTCCGATTTAGCAAGTATCAGCATTGATGATGTCAAGGTGCAGAACGGAGTACACTTCATCCAGAAGAATAGAATAAAGACTGGCGTTCAATATACCATACCTCTCAATGACATTGCAATGGAAATATTACAGAGGTATAATTACCAACTGCCTGTGCTAACTAACCAACGATATAATAGCTACTTGAAGGAGATAGCAGATATTTGTGGTATAAACAAAAAACTAACCTCTCACCTTGCGAGACATACTGCTGCGACCTTGATGTTAAATAGTGGCATTAGCATTGATGTTGTCGCAAAGATTTTGGGACATAGAAACACTGCAATGACCGCACACTACGCCAAGATGCTTGACAAGACGATTATTCTTACCAAGATTGACTTCTAAACAAAAAAATCAGTTAGGGGATAACCTCTAACTGATTTTCATTTTACGAATACTAAATTGCCTCTTTTTTTAAGTTCTAATCCTCCGAGAATTCGAACTTAAGTTTATAAACACCATAAATTCAATCACTTATATAATTGTAATATACAGATGTTTGCATATTTGTCAATTTTTGATTGCTTTTACACAAAATCGTAAGCATTTATCAACTTTTGTAGTTCGGTCTTAATATCTGTCTGCAGCCTCATAAATGACTTACTCTCTATCCTAACTCCGAGTGCTTTCTCTGCTTGTCGAAGGCTATCGTATATAAGTCTATTGCGCTGCAGTATTTCAATACAATTCTCTATTGTGAGTTTATTTTCATCCTTGTTATTTAGGAACACCCTTACTTGATATTTAGCAGATGTTTCAATCGCACTAACAGAATTCGTATCCCAAGTAAATGATTGGAGGTACTCTTGGAGGGTTTTTATCAAATGTCGGATTTTGGTTATAATAGTCTCCTGTGTCTCCTTAATCTTATCCAAAGCCTTCACTTGTTTAACCTTGTTGGCTTCGGCTGTTAAATCCTCA
>JAFNYE010000061.1 GCA_017383345.1 Alistipes sp.
GGCGCACAACCTACCGATACTGCTCGTGCGATTCTTTCGTACAAGGGCGTATTGTACAAGAAACACCTGCTTGGTGGTGTAGCTAAGGGTGCTTTCACTGAGGCTGAGGCTGAGGCTCGCTTTAACAAGTGGCTCGGCGAGAAGGAGGGTAAGGTAGCTGCTAAGGTTAACTCTCTCGCTTCTGCTGCTTCTGCTGACAAGAAGGCTCGCCTTACTGCTGAGGCTGCTGTTAACGCTGCTCGCGTTCAGGCTTTGGCTGAGAAGAAGGCTGCTGCCGAGGCTGAGGCTGCTGCTGCAGCTGCTGAGGCTCAGGCTGAGGAGTCAACTGAGGCTGCTGAGTAAAGCAGGTATGTTGGCGGTCGGTCGTATAACCAAGCTCTTTGGAGCAGAGGGAGAGGTTAACATTAACCTCTATGCCGACTTTCCCGACGACTACTCTTTGGAACAACCACTGTTTACTATTGTGGACAGTTTGGTTGTTCCTCTTTTTTGTGACTCGTTTACCCGTCGTGGCAAGAGTGGCGCTACTGTCCGTTTTGCCGACATTGACACCGTCAAGCGTGCCGAGCTGATTATGGGTAACGAGATTTTTATCGAGCAGGCCGACTGCGACGATGATGAATTTACCTTTGACGATTTAGTCGGCTTTACTGTAAAAGTAGGGCGTCGCAAAGGCTCTATTGTTGACTACTACGACAACGACTACAACCCGTTGTTTGAGATTGAACTCGGTGGCAAAAATCATCTTATTCCTGCCGTTGAAGAGTTTATTGCCTCTATAGATTTTGAGGCTCGCACTATGCGTCTTGTCCTCCCTGAGGGTCTAATCTAATAAATCAAGTTTATGAGACACACTTTTCTAACAATTGTGGCGTTGCTCTTTATGGCGATGCTGCCAATGCGCGTTGTGGCATACAATGGCCATCTGTTCAAATTTAAGATGGATAACTCGACCATCTACCCTGGCACTAAGCGTAATATTGAGGTCTATGTTCCCCGACAATATGACGGCACTAAGCCCGCTTGCCTATGGGTCTCTATGTCGGGCGGGGCGAAGATGATGGCTGAGATATTTGATGAGATGATTGCTTCGGGTGAGCTGCCTGTAATTGTGGGTGTCTTTATCTCGCCAGGACAAATCCGCAACGACCGTGATGAGGTTGTGCGCTATAATCGTAGTAACGAGCTTGACCGTATGGATGGCCGCTATGCTCGCTTTATTGAGAGTGAGGTGTTGCCTGCTGTATGTGGTCATAAAACACCATCGGGTCTGCCGATTAAAATATCCGACAAAGCCTCCGATCGAGCTATCTTTGGCTCAAGCAGTGGTGGTATCTGCGCCTTCAATGTAGCGTGGCAGCGCCCCGACCTATTCTCAAGGGTCTATAGCGCCATAGGAACATATATCTCCTTCCGTGGTGGTGACCAATATCCCGCCCTTGTGCGCAAGTGTGAGCCTCGTCCGATAAGAGTCTTTTTGCAAGACAACGACCAAGATACTTGGAACCCTCTCTTTGGCAGTTGGTTCGAGTATAACGAGTTGATGCTCTCGGCTTTGCAGTTTGCCGGCTATGATGTTGCCTATAAATGGGATAAGGGCGGACACTCCTCTAAAAATGCGCGTGAAATGATGCCTGAGGTGGTGCGCTGGTTGTGGCGCGACTATCCTGAGCCTATCAAGGCGGGCAAGAGCCAGAGTAAGACCCTCTCTTCGATGATTATCGAGGGCGAAGAGTGGCGTTGTATTGCCGACGATGTGGCTTTAGGCTCGATGTTGCATCCGTATTCAGACGATAAGGTTGTGTTGCAGTCGGGTCGCAATAAGCAACTTGTCTCAATAAGTGGTCAGCAGACCAAATGCAAGGGTCGTGTTGTTCTGACTGACCCATATACCGCTCTCTATCCAGGTGGAACGCATACGGCAAAGCGTGTTGAGGGTAGTAATTGGGTGTGGGATTATATCAACGACCCAAATGGTGGCCTTACTTGTGGTCAGCAGTTCTATTATCTCTATGCTGATGCGGGTCAGATCCTCTACGACGCTACGGGCTATCTGTATGTCGCTTCGAGTGTGGGTATTCAGGTGTGCGATCAAAATGGCCGCGTGAGAACTATCCTTTCGCTCCCAGATGGTGCTGTGGATAGCATTGCCTTTGCCGACCATCATCTATTTGCATTATGTGGAAATAGGTTGTATGTGCGTAAACTGCTGCGTTCGGGTAAACACAACGGTCTTCCAAAGTCCGAAAAACAGGGGTAGCTCGGGAGTAAAAAGGTATTGTTTTTCTCAAATCTATTTCTTAACTTTGTGGTACAAAGCCAAATTGTACCACTATATTACCAATGAATTTGACTCCTTATATAACCAATTACACCCATTGTAAGGTCAATTTGCTGTGCTTGAATGATAAGTTGTTGCAGAAAAACTTTGAAAAATAAATAAAAAAAGTTATCTTTGTAAGTTCTTGAAAATTTAGAAATTCAAAAAAATATATCGCAATGAAAAAAGCTATTCAATTTGGTGCTGGCAATATTGGCCGTGGTTTTATTGGCGCAGTGTTGGAGCAGGCAGGCTACCATGTGGTATTTGCCGATGTAAACGCAACAGTCATTGACAAGATTAATGAGGATAAGTGCTACACCGTTCATGTTATGGATGTAGAGTGCGTTGAGCAGAAGATTACCAACATCTCTGGCGTAAACTCTACTACCGACGCTGTTATCGAGCAGATTGTCGGCGCTCAGATTATCACTACTGCTGTAGGCGTTGTTATCCTTCCGCGCATTGCTCCGGCTATTGCTAAGGGTATTGCTGCTCGTCGTGCTGCCGGTGTAAATGAGCCTCTCAATATCATCGCTTGTGAGAATGCAGTCCGTGCATCTTCTCAGCTTAAGGAGCATGTTCTTGCGCTGCTTGAGGGTGAAGATAAGGCTTATTGTGAGCAGTGGGTTGGTTTCCCGGACTGCTCTGTTGACCGCATCGTTCCTCCTGTACGCAGCGAAAACCCTATTGATGTTGTTGTCGAGGCGTTCTATGAGTGGAATGTCGAGCAGGTTTCATTTGTAGGCGAAGTGCCACAGATTGCAGGTATGAACCTCGCCGACAACCTTTTGGCTTATGTTGAGCGTAAACTCTTTACCCTCAATACAGGTCACGCCATTACCGCTTACACAGGCTGTATGAAGGGTCTTAAGACTATCGACCAGAGTATTGCCGACCCTCAGATTTATGATATTGTTAAGGCTGCAATGCAGCAGAGTGGCTTGGGCCTTGTTGCAAAGCACGGCTTCGATAAGGAGGCACACTTTAAGTATATCGACAAGATTATCAGCCGCTTCAAAAACCCATATCTCAAGGATGATGTTACCCGTGTAGGTCGTGAGCCTCTGCGTAAACTCTCGGCTTCAGACCGCCTTATCAACCCAACCCTCACCGCTCAGCGTGCCGGTGTTGAGACTCCGGATTTGTTGCTCGGTATCGGTGCAGCTCTCCATTATAACAATGCCGAGGACCCTCAGAGTGTAGCTATGCAGGCCCGTATTGCTGAGGTAGGTCTTAAGGCTGCTGTTGCTCAGTTTGCATCTCTTGAGGCTGATGCTCCAATTCTCGATCAGATTGTTGCGGCATACACCGAGGTTGAGAAGCTCCTTAACTAACCCTAAAAAGAAACTAACTAAATCTAACATAAAATGACTCAAGAACAACAGAAAAAATTTAAGTATTGGCAGTGGCGTACTATTGCCGGTACAATGATTGGCTACATCTTCTTCTACCTCATTCGCAAGAACTTCTCGTTTGCGATGCCGGGCCTTACTGCCGATTTGGGTATCACTAAGGCTACATTGGGAGGTGTGCTTTCAGCTGCGGGTTTCCTCTATGGTCTCTCTAAGCTTCTCAATGGTATGCTTGCTGACCGTATCAATGGTCGTTGGCATATGGTTACAGGTCTTGCTGTAAGTACTGTAACCGCATTTGTTATCGGTTTTGGTGCCGAGATTATTACCGCCCTTACAGGTGTGCCTGAGGGTTCAACCCCTGAGTTTGTGGGTAAGTTTACTATCCTGCTCTCTGCTTTGTGGATTGTTAACAACATCTTCCAGGGTTGTGGTTTCCCTCCTTGCTCTCGACTTATCCCTCGTTGGGTGCCTGCAAATGAGCTCTCAACCAAGATGTCTATCTGGAACACCTCTCACTCTATCGGTGCAGGTCTTGCCGGTGTTCTCTGCGGTGTAATTATTATGTCGCTTATGGGTACCGATATGTCGGCTAACCCTGAGGTTGTACAGATGATTGCCGACAACCTTAAGGAGAGCCCTGAGAGTGTTGAGGTTATCACTAAGGCTCAGCACTATGGCGCTTGGAAGTGGGCGTTTATCATTCCGGGCTGTATTGCCGCAGCCGGCGTATTCATTACCGCTGCTATCCTTCGCGATACGCCTAAGAGCGTAGGTCTTCCAGAACTTGAGGAGGAGGGTGCAAATGCTGACGAGCCTAAGGTTGTTGAGACTCAGGCTGAGATTTCAGCATTTATCCGCAAGCATGTATGGCAGAACCCTGTTATCTGGGCTTTGGCTTTGGCTGACTTCTTTGTATATATCATCCGCTTCGCAGTACTCGATTGGGGTCCGACATTCCTTCAGGAGCACTGTGGTATGACCCCTGGCTGGGCTGCCTCTACCGTTATTATCTTTGAGTTGTTCGGTGTTGTAGGTATGCTTGCCGCTGGTTGGATTAGCGATAAGGTGTTCAATGGTCGTGCTGCGCGTACTTGCTTGTTCTGTATGCTCGGCGCACTCGCTGCTATCCTCGGCTTTATCTTCCTGCAGACTGCAGGCGTTGGCCCTGTTGTGCTTCTCTTTGTTCTCGCTTTGGCTGGTGCATTTATCTATGGTCCTCAGGCACTTATCGGTGTTATCGCCTCTAACCACGCAACTCGCAAGGCTTCGGCTACCGCTAACGGTATCATCGGCTTTGTAAGCTATGTCAGCGTTTTGGTTTCAGGTTGGGGCTTCGGTCTTATCGCAGACTCTAAGTTCGGCTGGCACGGCGTATTCATCGCTATGGTCATTATGGCTATCATTGGAGCACTGATTTTTGTGCCGATGTGGAAGATGAAGCGTGATGCCTACGAGGAGTAATTTTGTTGTGATAGCGGCACATTTACTGCCGCTACCCTTCATCCCAGCAAAGGGCAGTACCACAAGTACAGCCCTTCGCTGTTTTTCAGGGCGAGCGTTGTAACTATACCGCTCTGACAACAAAAAGTTAGTCGGTACTTTTGCCGAGCGTTGAAATTCCTCATTTAGAATAAGTTTTTGGTGCGACGAGTAGGAGACGGTATTGCTCTGACAACAAAATGTTAGTCGGTACTTTTGCTGAGCGTTGAAATTCCTCTCTTAAAATAAGTTTTGGAGCGACGAGTAGGAGACGGTTTGCTCTGACAACAAAAATTAGTCGGTGCTTTTGCCGAGCGTTAAAATTCCTCACTTAGAATAAGTTTTTGGTGCGACGAGTAGGAGAGGGTATTGCTCTGACAGCAAAAAGTTAGTCGGTACTTTTGTCGAGCGTTAGTTTGCTGAAATTTGTTTTATATGTTGAGGTTGCTTTTTGTGTAAAAAAATGACACTTTGCACAATATCCCGCACACTCTTTGCGTTACTTTTGCGAAAAAATGAACAAAACTATGAAAAACACACTATCTATTATCGGTTTAAGTCTTTTGTCGGCTGTTATTGGTGCCGTAGCGACTGTATATATTATAGGTGGCAGCGCCAAAGCTGGCGTGCAGGTTGTTGAGAAGGTGGTTGAGCGTACACCCGCTTTGGGCGCTCACTTCGCCTCTTATGAGCAGGGAAATTATCCCGATTTGACCTATGCTGCCGAGAATGCTGTTAAGGCGGTGGTAAATATCGAAGTGATTTCGGAGGTTGCAGTACCTAATGGTTTTAACCCATTCTTTGAGTTCTTTGGTATTCCGCAGGAGCAGGGTCAGCGCAAGCGTGAACAGCGCTCTGGTGGCTCGGGTGTGATTATATCTACCGATGGATATATTGTAACCAACAACCATGTGGTTGAAAACTCTACCAAACTCAAGGTTAAGCTAAACGACGGCAGAACATTCGATGCACGCAAGATTGGTACGGATCCGGCTACCGATGTGGCTCTTATCAAGGTCGATGCCGAGAATTTGCCTACTCTCGCTTTTGGTAGCTCTGACGCTCTGCGTCTGGGTGAGTGGGTGCTGGCCATCGGTTCTCCGTTTGATTTGCAATCAACTATTACTGCGGGTATTGTCAGTGCAAAGGCTCGTCAGCTTGATGTTATTCCCGATCAGTTCCGCCTTGAGTCCTTTATTCAGACTGATGCTGCAGTAAACCCTGGTAACTCTGGTGGCGCTTTGGTAAATGCTCGTGGCGAACTTGTGGGTATTAATACCGTAATCAAATCTTCAACGGGCAGTTATATTGGTTACTCGTTTGCAGTTCCTGAGACCATTGTTCGCAAGGTCGTTGAGGATTTGAAGGAGTATGGCTTCGTTCAGCGTGCATTGCTCGGTATCACATATCGCTATATCGATCAGGAGTTTGTTGAGACTATGGGTGAGCAGACAGGTATCAAGCAGGTCGGTGGTGTATATGTAGCTTCAGTTGTTGAGGGTGGTGCCGCATCTGATGCAGGCTTGCGTAAGGGCGATGTAATCGTGAGCATTGACGGTGTCGAGATGGATGCCCAAACCAAGCTCTCGGAGCAGATTGCAAAGCATCGTCCAAACGATAAAGTTGCAATAATTGTAAAAAGAGGCGATAATGTGAAACATTTTGAGGTCACTTTGCGTAATAAGGCTGGTAAGGCAGAGTTGCTTGCATCCGACGCAGTAGATGTCGTGCGAGTTTTGGGCGGCGAATTTGTTGAAGCCGACTCCAAGTTATGCAAGAGACTCGATATCCGCTCAGGAGTGCAGGTTGTGCGCGTAAATAGCGGAGGCCTGCTTGCCAAAGCAAGGGTTAGAGAGGGTTTTGTTATCACTCATATCAATGACTACGCAGTAGCGACCCTGTCCGACCTTAATAAGTTGACAGACAAGGTGCGCAGCATAGACGGAGTATATCCGGATGGTCGAGCTGCAAGTTATGTGGTGGTTGAGTAGTCAACGATTGCCAAAATAGCCCTTGTCACAACAAGGGCTATTTTTTTTAGAAGCAAACAATTTAGAAATATGCGTCAATTAAAAATTACAAAGTCCATTACCAACCGCGAGAGTGCTTCGTTGGATAAGTATCTTCAGGAGATTGGTAAGGAGGATCTTATTACCGTTGAGGAGGAGGTAGAACTTGCTCAACGCATCCGTAAGGGCGATCAGGAGGCCCTCGAGAAACTTACAAAGGCAAATCTCCGTTTTGTTGTCTCTGTAGCCAAGCAGTATCAAAATCAGGGCCTTAGTTTGCCTGACCTTATCAACGAGGGTAACCTCGGCCTTATTAAGGCAGCTGAGAAGTTTGATGAGACTCGTGGCTTTAAGTTTATCTCTTATGCTGTATGGTGGATCCGCCAATCTATCCTTCAGGCATTAGCTGAGCAGAGCCGTATTGTCCGCCTTCCACTCAATCAGGTAGGCTCACTCAATAAGATTAATAAGGCTTTCGCCCGCTTTGAGCAGGAGCACGAGCGTGTTCCATCGCCAGAGGAGTTGGCAAGCGAGCTTGAGTTGCCACGCGAGAAGGTTACCGACACCCTTCGTGTTGCTGGTCGCCATATCTCTGTAGATGCACCTTTTGCCGATGGCGAGGATAACTCTTTGCTCGATGTGCTTGTTAATCCGGACTCTCCAAATGCAGACCGTGGCCTTATCAATGAGTCGCTTGCAACAGAGGTTGACCGCGCGTTGGAGACCCTGACCGAGCGTGAGCGCGATATTATCCGTTACTTCTTCGGTATCGGCTGCTCAGAGATGACTCTTGAGGAGATTGGCGAGAAGTTCGACCTTACTCGCGAGCGTGTGCGCCAGATTAAAGAGAAGGCTATCCGCCGCCTCCGTCACTCATCGCGCAGCAAGCTGCTCAAGTCATACCTCGGCTAAGCCTTGGCTCTTAAAAGAAAAGCTGACCATTACGGTCAGCTTTTTTTTGTGCTATTTGAAAAATTTGTATTGAAATATCATCAGATAGACCACCGCTACCGATATGTAGGCGTCTGCTAAGTTGAATATCGCGCCAAAGAAGTAGTTGCGCGAGTCAACCAGGAAACTCAGCCAATCTGGGCAACTGTTCCATTGGAAGAGCGGGAAGTAGAACATATCTACCACGCGACCCATCATAAACGGTGCGTAGCTGCCGCCAAAGTGTGCAACAGTCATTGGGGTAGAGGCTGAAAATATCAGACCGTAGAAAGCGCTATCCAAAATGTTGCCTATAGCGCCGGCGATAATAAGCGTAAGACCAACGATTACACCCTTTGGTGCCTTTTGCTTCATAAGGTAGCCGATGTAGTAGAACATTGCGCCTACAAGACCTACGCGGAAGAGGCTGAGCAGCAACTTGCCCCAGTCAAAGCCATTGCCGCTGTTTATCTGCATTCCAAACGCAGCGCCGTTGTTCTCTACAAAGTGCAACTGAAACCAATCGGGGAAGATGACAATCGCCTCGTCAAGATGCATATTGGTCTTAACCCATATTTTCAACAACTGATCTGCGACTAAAAGAATAACCAGCAGAATAGATATTTTTTTCCAATTCATACTCTTGTGTTTTAAGTTGGGAACAAAGATAGTGATTTTTGTTGATATTATACCTATCCCTAAAAGAATGATTTGTCGTGTTCATTGTTAATAACTTTTGCGGCATCCTATTTGGAGCTATACTCTATTTCTCTATTGTAAACTGAACAGCCCCTTATATATAATATATATAGGTATAAATGCCTATTTTTAAGAAAAATTAAAAAATCTGCACAAAATGTGTAAAAAAGTTTGCAAAACATTTGCACAGTAATTTTTTTGTCTCTATCTTTGCACCCGCAATCAGGAAATAACACCGGTTGCAACGGTTCTGAAGAGGGTTTAACAAATGGTAAAAACCGATTGTTGAAAAATTCTTCAAAAAAAGTTTCAAAAAAATTTGGTGGTTACAAAAAAAGGTCTTACCTTTGCACCACTTTCCGCTCCGAAAACGAAAAGCGGATTTTGAAAATGGTTCTTTGATTTACTGGTTACAAAATTGAGAGAAAGTGTAGTATTTATCTGTCAATTTCCTTTAAGGAAAAAGAAGTAGTCAGGACTCTAACAAAACATAATAATTTTTTACTA
>JAFNYE010000062.1 GCA_017383345.1 Alistipes sp.
AGAAGATGACCTTCAGTAGCAGTAAGGAGTCGATGTCAAATCTCGTGACTATTCCTGTATGGCGTGTCAAGGAGATTTTGGCGGCCAATCGCAACGGAGAGAAGGTTGAGAGCATTGCCGGAGATAGCGCTCCAAAGAAGGCCGAAGAGCCTACATATCGCACCGAGGAGGATAGTATCACACGCTTTGATAAGTCCAAGAAGCGCAAGAAAAAGCGTGACAATAAGCCACAGCAGGGTGGAGAGCGCCAGCAGGAGGTCAAATCTGAGGCTCAGGAACATTCTGCCGAGGGCGCAGAGCCTCAGGAGCAGCGTAGTGAGCGCCGCCAGCCAAATCGTAACCACAACCATAATCACAATAACCGCAACCGTCATCGTCGCAATAATCAGGGTGGTCAAACTGGCGAAAAAGCGGGCGGTAACGAGTAGCGTATGATGAGGCTTGTTGTAGTTTTGTTGTCGTTGTTTTGTGCAGGGTGTGTTGGTAGCTATATAGATATGCGCCCTGTTGATCCGCGTGGCTGGCACAAGCCTGTGAGTGTGGTGGTGGAGAATGAGGATACCGTTGCTCTGCGTAGCTTGTCGGTAGCTGTGCGCTATAACGATAACTTCGCGTCAGATACGCTTTCGGTTGATGTTCAAACCTCATTGCCCGATGCGCGTCAGTGCTGTGAGCGACTATTGCTCAAGTTTGAGCCTAAATATGATGCTGCCGCTGTTGTCAGCTCGCAGAGTATCGCCTACCGTGATAAGGTACAGTTTGATCAATGTGGCTACTATATTTTTACCATAACGCCGTGCCGAAATGTTAAGGGCATAGAGGCTGTCGGTGTTGAAATTAAGTAATAAATGAGATATGGGAAAAGATAAACTTAAAAGATTTGCCGAGAATAAAACCTTTGCCTGCTTTGTGGAGCCTGAATTTGAGCAGATGTTCCGCACCGATCACCCTCTTAAGGGTCGTTGGCATAGCGACTTTTTTAAGAATGACAACCCTATAGTGCTTGAGTTGGGTTGTGGCAAGGGAGAATATACCGTCGCTTTGGCGGAGCGTAATCCTGACAAGAACTTTATCGGCATAGATATCAAGGGCGCCCGTATGTGGCGTGGTGCAAAGACTGCTACCGAGCAAGGTATGGACAATGTGGCATTCTTGCGTACCCGTATCGAGTTTATCAACTCATTCTTTGCCGAGTCGGAGATTGCGGAGATATGGATAACCTTCCCCGACCCGCAACTTAAAACCCGTCGTGCAAAGAAGCGTCTTACATCTCCAATATTTTTGGAGTACTACGCAAAATTTCTTGCTAAAGAGGGTTGGATAAACCTCAAAACCGATTCGCAGCACCTCTATAATTATACTCAGGCTGTTATTAATCAGTTTGGCTTGGAGTGCGAGGTGGCTAATAACGACATCTATGGCAGCGGTTATGCTGATGAGGTGCTGAGCGTAAAGACTGCCTATGAGAGCGTCTATCTGCAGCGCGGTTTGCCTATAACATACACCCGCTTCTCGTTGGGCGATAAGATGGCATTTCCTATGTTCGATTGGGAGGGCGACGATGTTTTGGAAAAAGATGATGAAGAGGCAAGAAAGTAAATAAAAAACAACAAAAAGGAAAAGTTTTGCATTAAAAACTTTTCCTTTTGCATATTTTGTTATACTTTTGTGCGCAAATGCAGCCCTTGAAGATAGCGGCTCATTTGAGTGATTGAGAAAACCTATTGACTAATTTATAGAACCTGTCTAAAGCCTATGTTGGAAGAGTTGAAAAAGAGCGTTTGTCAAGCCAATCTTGACCTTGTAGCTCACGGCCTTGTAATCCTCACTTGGGGAAATGTTTCTGCTATTGACCGCCAGTCCGGTTTGGTTGTAATCAAGCCGAGCGGTGTAAGTTATGACAATATGAAACCAGAGGATATGGTTGTTGTCGATCTGGAGGGTAATGTTGTTGAGGGTAATTTGCGCCCTTCGTCAGATACCCCTACTCACCTTGAAATTTATAAAGCTTTTGAGCAGGTAGGTTCGGTTGTTCATACCCACTCTACTTATGCTACCGCGTGGGCTCAGGCTTGCCGTCCAATTCCAAACTTGGGTACAACTCACGCCGATACATTCCATCAGGCAGTCCCTTGTACCGACGAGATGACAAAGGAGCAGATTGAGAGCGCTTATGAGGCTCAGACCGGCGTATCTATCGTTGAACGCTTTAAGGATATGGATCCAATGCACACCCCTGCTGTTTTGGTTGCTCACCACGGCCCGTTCACTTGGGGTAAGACCGCTAAGGAGGCTGTGCAGAACTCGGTAATTCTTGAGGAGGTTGCCAAAATGACATCTGTAACCGTGGCTCTCAATGCCGATGTGGAGATGAATGAAAACCTTATCGAGAAGCACTACAACCGTAAGCACGGTAAAAATGCTTACTACGGACAAAAATAAGTTATCAAAAAAATATTGCAATTATGAACAAAGTACAGCGCGCCCTTGAGCGCACAACAGACACCAAAGATTTGCTTATTGGTGCAGGTGTGGTATCTCGTACCGCAGAGATGTTTAAGAAACTCTTCCCTGGTTGTAAGGCTATTATCGTGGCAGACCTCAACACTTGGGAGGTTGCAGGTAAGGCTGTTTATGCGTCACTTGTTGAGGGTGGTGTAGAGCAGGATGAGCCGTTTATCTTTACCGACAAGGAGCTTTATGCTGAGTGGAAGCATGTTGAGGCTTTGAAGGCTCGCTTGGAGAAGACCGAGGCTATCGCTATCGCAGTAGGCTCTGGCGTTATGAATGACACTACAAAGTATGTGTCACACCTTATCTCTCGCAAATATATGTGCGTTGGTACAGCTGCCTCTATGGATGGCTATACTGCATACGGCTCATCAATCACTAAGGATGGCAACAAGCAGACCTTTGACTGTCCTGCACCTTACGGCTTTGTAATGGACCCTGTTATTGCGGCAGATGCACCAAAGGAGTTGGCTGCATCGGGTTATGCTGACCTTATTGCAAAGATTCCTGCTGCTGCCGATTGGATGTTGGCAGATGTTACAGGCAATGAGGCTATTGACGAGTTTGCGCTCAATCTTGTTCAGGATGGCTTGCGTGAGTCGCTCTCTGCGCCTGCTGCTGTTCGTGAGGGTGATTTGGAGATGACTGAGCGCCTCTCTGAGGGTCTTTTGATGAGTGGTTTTGCAATGCAGGCAATCCAGTCTTCTCGCCCTGCATCGGGTACTGAGCACCAGTTCTCACACTGCTGGGATATGGAGGATCTCTGCTTTGAGGGTAAGCATGTGTCACACGGCTTTAAGGTAGGTATCGGTACTTTGGCGTCAACTGCCTCGTTGGAGTTCTTGCTCAAGCAGGATATCGAAAATCTCGATGTTGAGGCTTGCGTAGCGGCTTGGAAGAGCTGGGAGGAGCAGGAGAAAGAGATTGCTGCTGTATTTGAGGGTATGCCGGGTCACTTGGCTCGTGGTCTTAAGGAGACTCGCGGTAAGTATGTCGATAAGGAGGGTTTGCGCACTCAGCTTGAGGCTTTGAAGGCGGCTTGGCCTACATTGAAGACTCAGATTGCAGAGCAGATTATCCCATTTGAGCAGGTACGCGAGAACCTTCGCCTCGTAGGTGCGCCTTATGAGCCGGAGCATATCGGTGTTACCCGTGAGCGCTTCCGCAAGACCTTCTCTTATATCCCTTATATGCGTAGCCGATATACCAACATTGATGTCATCTATCGCCTCGGCCTTTTGGATGCCTTGATGGAGCATTTGTTCGGCAAGGGCGGTGTTTGGGAGTGTTAATTCGGCATCGTTTCAGTAACCTAAAACTAACCTAAAATGAATTCAACAAATCGTTCGTTTAATAATTGGCAGCTCCGTACCATCATCTTTACAATGGTAGGCTACGCGCTGTTCTATTTTGTTCGCAAGAACTTCTCCATTGCGATGCCTGGTCTTACGGCTGAGTTTGGAGTCTCTAAGGTGTCATTGGGTCTTTTCCTTACATTGCACGGTATTATCTATGGCTTATCTCGTTTTGTAAACGGTATTGTTGCCGATAGAGGTAGCGCTAAAGTGGTTGCATCTATAGGTCTTTTGCTTTGTGCTGTAGTCAATATTATCTTTGGTGTAAGTGACTTTGTTGCAAACTGGGTTGTGGCTTTGGCTGCAAAGATGGGTACAACTGTTGCCTTCTCGTCAGTGCTTGTCTATTGTATGGGTATTGTGTGGGTAATCAATGGTTATCTGCAAGGAATGGGCGTGCCTTCGTTTACAAAGATATTGACTCAGTGGATTCACCCTGATCAGTTAGCAACCAAGATGTCGGTATGGAATATGTCGCACTCTATCGGTGCAGGTCTTGTGTTTGGTCTTTGTGGTTGGGTTATTATGCCTCACCTGGGACTCGATATGAGTGGTAACGCTGATGTTGTAGCAACTATTACCGCTAATCTTGGCGATAAGGCCGATGCTGCTGCGGTTATGAACTTCGCTCAGCACTTTGGTGCCTGGAGATTGTGCTTCCTCGTTCCTGCTGCCTTTGCATTGCTCGGAGCGCTCGGTATCATTACCTTGATTAAGAATGATCCTACAGAGGTAGGTCTGCCTGAGGTTATGGAGCGCAAGAAGAGTGATGTGAAGAGCGAGTCTGAGAAGGCAGAGTATAACGAGTTTGTTCGTCGTAAGGTGTTCCGTAACCGTTTTATCTGGACTTTGGGCTTTGCTAACTTCTTTATCTATGTTGTTCGCTTTGCTGCTCTCGATTGGGGTCCAACCTTGCTTACCGAGTCTAAGGGTCTGACTTTGGCTATGGCTACAACTCTGTGCATCGTGTTTGAGTTTATTGGCGGTAATGTGGGTATGGTATTCTGGGGATGGCTTACTGACCGTTTCCTTGATAATAAGGCTCACCGCACCTGCCTGTTCTGTATGCTCGGCACGGCTGTCAGCGTAGGTCTGTTCTGGCTTATTCCTAACGGTGCTGCTTGGTGGATTCAGATATTGCCGTTTACCCTTATCGGTTTCTTTGTGTATGGTCCACAGGCGCTTTTGGGTATCTCTGCCGCTAATCAGGCAACCAACCGCGCAGCTGCTACTGCAAACGGTATCTTGGGTATCTTTGGTTACGCTTCAACCCTCATCTCAGGTGTGGGCTTCGGTTATGTGGCTCAGCACTATGGTTGGAACGGCGCATACCTTACCATCTTGATTATGGCGTTGTTGGGTATGGTCACTATGCTTACTATGTGGAACGCACCGGCAAACGGATATGAGGATTAGTGGATAACAACTACAATCTTATATAAAGGCGTCAGATGTTCTGATGCCTTTTTTTGTTGAAAAAAGTGTGTAAATATGCGGTGATGTGTGTATATTTTTGTAAATTTGTAGAGATATTAACCTCTAAATCTATATTGTGTCGTATGAAGAGTTCTCTCTATCACTATCAGACTCCCGGAATTCAGGAGTTGTCGTTGTTTGTTGAGAGCGGTTTTGTGGGGTCATTGGAACAGCCTGTGCAGGGCGAAAATCAACTCGATTGGTAATTTATAAATGTTTGACTATGAAAAGAGTATTTATATGGGTTGCTCTGCTTGCAACCGTGGCTTGTAGTCGTTATGAGCAGAACGAAAGTGTTAGTGTTCTGCAACCTAAAAAGAGTTATCACGCCTCTATATTTGAGCAGGCGTCGCGTGTTTCAATGGGCGATGATTTCTCGCTTCACTTTGATAAAGATGATGCGGTAAGCGTATTTGTCACTACCGATAATTGTAAGTATATCTTTGCCGGTGCGCAGGGTGATAAGAGTGGTGATTTTGTGGCAGCTGGGGAGTATCAACTTAGTGGCTCAGCCCTCTCTTGCGCTTATGCACTCTATCCATACTCTGCTACGACAACTATCTCGCAGCAGGGTGTTATTACAGCTACTTATCCTTCGGAGCAGAGCTATCTTGAAAACTCTGTTGGTGTAGGTGCAAATATGATGGTTGCGGCAACGACTTCGGTTGATGATACAAATATCTCCTTCCGTAACCTTTGCGGATATTTGTGCCTTCAGTTCTATGGCAATAATGTTACGCTTCGCTCTATAAAGATTAAGGGTAATGCTGACGAAAAATTGGCAGGTAATGCTCAGATTAAGGCGCAGCACGACGCCGACCCTAAGGTTGAGTTGGGCTCGGATATGACACATACCGTAACTCTCAACTTGGGCGATGGTGTAAAGCTGTCGCAGAGCGCATCAGCTCCGACAAAGTTTGTCTTGGCGCTCCCTCCAACAACTTTTGAGCGTGGTTTTACAGTTACCGCTACAGATGCAGAGGGTAAAATATTCGTTAAGAGTACCGACAAACAGGTGGCTCTGCCTCGCAATGTGGTGCAGAGTATGAAGGCTGTGGAGGTTGTTACAGCGGAGGCTCAAATTGAGGGACTTACCGCACCAAAGAGCATCTCACTTTTGGCGCAGAGTATCTCAGCGCAGAGTATCTCGGTTGGCTCTACAGCCGAGGCGGTCACTCTGGCACTAAACGAGGCATGGTGTGGCGTTGTTGGCAGCGTAGATGTTGCTAAGGGGGCGGCTAAGAGTGTTGCTATATGGTACGAGCCAAACTTTTCGACTGCCGAGCGTACGACAACCCTTACAGTTACCGGCGTGGAGAGTGGTGTGAGTGTTAATATTCCTATTGTGCAAGCTCCATATTTTACAACAATAACCGAGGCCTTCCCTGCGCGCTTGGAGACACAATCGTCAAGTTATGATAAGAGCAAGTGGACAAGTAACGGTATCTGCTCGCCGCTGAATAGTAGCGCGGTGTTGTGCGCAGTATCGCCAAATGGTCGCACACTCACTTATACTACAAGCAGCGGCCCGGGTGTTGCAAATATGGAGAAGGACGATTATCTGCTCTATGCAATTCCTACAAAGGGCATTGCTGCGGGTGAGCAGATTGACTTTATGTGTACCCTTGCCGCTATGGCCGAAAATTCGCCTAAGTATTTCATCTTTGAGTATTGGGATGACGGCGAGTGGAAGAGCGTTGAGAGAGATTTGCTTACTGCTAAGGAGGATGCCTCTATAAAGTACTCTTTCTATTGTAAGTTGTTTGAGTCGGCTCATAATACAACCTTTACCCAATCATTCGCCCTCTCAAAACCAGCTGTTGACGGATGTGTCAAGGTGCGTCTGCGTACCCTGTCTTCAGGTGCGGGTGGTATTCGTGTCCCTTCTGCAAATGGCTATATGGGTATGTATATGATTAACTATCCAAATGCGCAGCCAATATCTGATACCAAGCGCATACTCTTTGTCGGTAACTCGTTCACCTATTACTACGGCACAGCGTTTATGTTCAAGGAGCTTGCTCGCACCCAGGGCCATCAGGTAGATGCTCAGATTAGCGTTAAGGGCTCTCAGGACTTTACGGAGCATCTTAAACTTCCGCTCACTATTGAGGCTATCCAGAGAGGCGGTTATAACTATGCAATATTACAGGACTCTTCGCCAAATCCGGCTATTTATGCTGATGAGGGTGGAGCTGAGATTTTGGCTGCTTGTAAAGCAATAAACGATCTGACATTGACCTATTCGCCATCGTGCCAGATAGTCTATGAGCGCACTTGGGCTTGCCCTTATGAGAACTATCGCGGTTATGGTAGTTATGATAAGCTCGACTACCTGCTCAAGAAGGGTTCGGAGATGTTGAAGCAGGAGTTGGAGCACAATATCATTGTCAGCCCTATAGGTCTGGGCTTTAGATTGGGTCGAGAGCAGAACCTTGAGTTGCTCTTTACCGACAATCGCCACCAAAGTCGTATCGGTGCCTATATGAAGGCTTGTATCAACTATCTGTTTATCTATGGCGAGCGCTTTAATGCCAATGTCTCCAATTGTGGCGTTGATGCTGCTACTGCGCAGATTGTTCGTCAGATAGCCGAGAGGGTAGTCTTTGAGGATGTTGAGGAGAATTACGATTTTTCTGAGCCTGTTAAGGAGGATGCGGCAAACTGCTATATCGTCGATAAGGCGGGGCAGTACTCTTTCCGTGCCGATATTATGGGTAATGGTAATATCCCTACAGGTTCTGCAATAACATCGGCTAAACTTGAGGGTAAGGGTGCGAAGGTGCTTTGGAGTAGCTATAATACAGCAACAGCTCCGACTTCAGATAGCGAGCTGATTGACAATGTGATCCTTAAAGATGGCATTATCTCATTCACTACAGCTGCTGGCGGCTTTAAGAACGGCAATGTGGTAATTGCTCTCTATGATGATGCCGAGTGTAAGGGAAAGATACTTTGGAGCTGGCATATCTGGTTGTGCGACAATATTAAGGAGCAGCAGTACAATGGTCTTGTGTGGCTCGATCGTAACTTGGGAGCGCTCGCTGCTGAGGCCGGCAATCCGCTCAATATAGGCTTCTATTATCAATTTGGTCGTAAAGACCCATTCCGTTGCGGTACGGCTGTAGGCTCTACTACGCCCGTTGCAACTACGGGTAGTTGGCCTGATGTGACGGCAACAATTCCGTCATCGCCTGAGGCTTATGTTATAGCTAATCCGCAGCAACTGATAGCACGCGATAAGGATCCTCGCGATTGGTTTGCTACCTCTACTTCGGATCAAAACAATGCACTCTGGAACTCTTCGGGTAAGACTATGTACGACCCTTGTCCTAAGGGGTATCGTGTGCCTGAGCGTTACGCCTGGAATGTGGGACACTCGTCAGGTACTCCGTTCTTTGATGCCTCAAACTTTGTATATGATAGTGCAACAGCTTGTCGTATATATAGAGATGGCTCTCAGGTGGTTGTCTATCCTATTGCGGGTTGCACAAGCGCGGCGGGTGCTATTGCAAACATCGGTAAAAAGGGTTACTACCGTACAGGAGCGCAGGCAAGTACGGCAAAGTATGCCGATATTCTTGAGATAACCACTTCGGTAATAGAGACCTCGTCTGGAAACTATCGTTGTAGTGGGTATTCTGTTCGATGTGTTAAAGAATAAGGGGAAGAATTTGTCTAACAAGGATATTTTGTCGTTATACTCGCTCTCAAAATGCTCATTTACGCTTTAGTAAACTCCGCTTTTTCGAGCTTCGCAAGCCTAAAAATATCACTTGTTATACAAATTCTTGCTAATAAACCAGACAAGGATATTTTGTCGTTATACTCTCATTGAGAGTACGGTTCGGTAAATAGTGCGTCCAATGGTTGTTGGATGCACTATTTTTTTACGGTGTATTGTTGAGGTAGATGTAGCCCACAAGATATGTTGCGAATAGTAGCCATAGCACATAGGGCACAAAGAGCCAACCAGCTGTGCGGCTGCGGCCAAATGCATAGATGGTGTATGTTAAGGCCAGAACATCGAGTATCAGTATCGTAATAAGGCCCAATAGAGGCGAGCGCATTGCAAAGAAGGTTACACTCCATAAAAAGTTGACAATAAGTTGTATTAACCACACTCTTACCACCGACATATCCTGTCTATATATAAGTATGCCGATGCTTATACCTATCATTATATATAGGAGC
>JAFNYE010000063.1 GCA_017383345.1 Alistipes sp.
ACTCACACTCAAGGTGCTTGACATTGATGCCCAAGTATGTTGGGCGTACTCTCGTTGGGTCTAAAGTCGGGTAGCGAGGTTGTTCTCACATCGGAGGGAGGCTCTGAGGCTGCCAACCTTGAGGCTGTGGCTCAGTTTATTGCCGACATTAAGGAGTAGGCTATGTTTGTTCTCTCTACTGCCGTGGTGGCGTCACATCGCGTGGCTATAGGTCGCGCCTTTGTTGTAGAGCGTGGGGTTGCTCCGCGTGCTGTTGAGGCTTGTGACCGTAGCGCCCTTGAGTGCTTTAATGAGGCTTTGGCCCAGAGTCGTGAGCAGATTGAGTCGTTGGCTTGTGGGAGCGATATCTTTGAGGCCCACCTTGAGATGATTGACGACCCTATGATTGCCGAGGCTGTGGCTGAGGGTATCGCTCAGGGTATGGATGCTGCGGAGGCTGTCAGATGCGCTTGCGAGCAGATTGTGGCGATGTTTGAGGCTATAGATGACGAGTACCTTCGTGCGCGTAAGGACGATGTGAGGGATATCTTTGCCCGCATAGAGGCTAACCTTCTGGGTGGCGTTGAAAACCCGTTTGAGGGGGTGCAGCAGGGCGATATTGTGGTCGATAGGGAGCTTTTCCCCTCGGATATGGCGCAGCTTGACCTCAACTCCATTGGGGGCTTTGTGACCGCTTTGGGTAGCACTACCAGCCATATATGTATCGTTGCCCGTAACCACTCTTTGGCAGCTGTGGTGGGCGTTGGCGATGCTGTGGGGCAGATTGCTACGGGTCAAACCGTTATTGTTGACGGCGCGCAGGGTCGCGTTGTCGTTGAGCCTGATGAGGCTACTTTGACTCTCTATCGTGAGCAGATGGCTCAGGCGGAGCGTGAGGCTCAGTTGCAGGGCGCTGTGGCGCATCAGAGTGTGTCGTACCGAGGCAAGCCGATTAAGGTCTATGCCAATGCGGGTAGTGTTGAGGATGTTGAGCGTGCTGTGGCTGCGGGTGCTGACGGTATAGGTCTTTTCCGTAGCGAGTTCCTCTATATCAGTAGCGCTGCTGAGCCTACCGAGGAGGAGCAATATGAGGCATACCTTGCCGCTGCAAGGGCTTGCCAGGGTCGTGTGCTTACTATCCGCACCCTCGATATTGGTGGCGATAAGGCTGTGCCGTACCTCAATTTTGAGAGGGAGGAAAACCCATTCTTGGGGTGGCGTGCCATAAGGGTGTCGTTGGAGTGCCGCGAGATGTTCCACCGTCAACTCAGGGCGTTGCTCCGTGCAAGTGCCCACGGTAGTGTGCGCGTTATGTTCCCTATGATTAGCTGCCTTGAGGAGCTTAGGCAGGCTAAGGCCGAGCTGGAGCTGTGTAAGGGGCAACTTGAGAGAGAGGGTGTGGCCTTTGACCGCAATATTGAGGTGGGCGTTATGATTGAGACCCCAGCTGCGGTGCTTGTGGCTGATAGCTTGGCTTGTGAGTGCGACTTTTTCAGTATCGGCACAAACGACCTTACGCAGTATATTATGGCGGCCGATAGGGCAAACAGCCGCGTGGCAAAGCTCTATAACCCCTATTCAAAGGCGGTACTGAGGGCTGTTGCGATGAGTTTGGATGCTGCTAATAGGGCAGATATCGAGTGCGGTATGTGTGGCGAGTTGGCGTCGGATAGTGCCGCTACGGCTATGCTTGCCGATATGGGCCTGAGCGAATTTAGCGTCAATGTGGGCGCTGTGGCAGAGATTAAATGGACAATTTCAAAACTATAGAACTATAAAAACTATAACTTAAAACTATTGATTATGAAAAATCGTGTATCACAAAAGTTTGAGGAGCTCTTTGGTCAGGGTGCTACTCTCTACGCCTCACCTGGTCGTATTAATCTCATTGGAGAGCATACCGACTACAACGGAGGCTTTGTCTTCCCTGGTGCGGTAGATAAGGGTATCGTTGCCGCTATCCGCCTCAATGGCACCGATAAGGTCAACGCCTACGCTCTTGACTTGTCAGAGCAGGCTCAGTTTGGCCTCAATGAACAGGATAAGCCTCAGCAGAGCTGGGCGTGCTATATCTTTGGCGTATGCCGTGAGATAGCCAAGCGTGGTGGCGTTATTGGCGGTTTTGATACCGTCTTTGCGGGCGATGTGCCTCTGGGTGCAGGTATGAGTTCATCGGCAGCGCTTGAGGGTACCTTCGCTTTTGCGCTAAATGACCTCTATAACCTCGGTATTGAGAAGTTCGAGCTTGCCCGTATAGGTCAAAGCACCGAGCATAACTACTGCGGTGTAAAGTGTGGCATTATGGATCAGTTCGCCTCTGTTCACGGTAAGGCGGGCCACCTTATGCGCCTGGATTGCCGCTCTATGGAGTTCTCATACTTCCCATTTGACCCTTCAAAGCACGGCTATAAGTTGGTGCTCATCAACTCTTGCGTTAAGCACGAGCTTGTAGGCTCGCCTTATAACGACCGTCGTGCCTCTTGTGAGCGCGTGGCTGCACTCTTGGGTCAGGAGTTCTTGCGTGGCGCTACAATGGAGCAACTTGAGGCTATAAAGGACCAAATCTCCGAGGAGGACTACCTCCGCGCCCGCTATGTCATTGGCGAGGAGCAGCGCGTTATTGATGTATGCGAGGCCCTTGAGCGCGATGACTACCAAACCGTGGGCGAGCGTATGTACCAAACCCATTGGGGTATGTCGCGTGACTATGAGGTAAGCTGCGAGGAGCTCGACTTCCTTGCTACCGTGGCTCAGGAGTGTGGCGTTACAGGCTCCCGTATTATGGGCGGTGGCTTCGGTGGCTGCACCATCAACCTCGTTAAGAACGAACTCTACGATAACTTCATCTCTACCGTAACAGCCCGCTTTGCCGAGAAGTATGGTCACGAGCCGAAGGTTATTGAGGTGGTTATCTCTGACGGCTCCCGTAAATTATAAATTGTAGTGATAATGGCGTATTTACTGCCGCTACCTTGTTTTCGTCAAAGGGCAGTACGAGTTAGTACAGCCCTTCGCCTCATACTTCGGCGAGCGTTGTAAATCCACCATTCTGACTACAATTTGGTGCGTGTAATAAGGGTGGTACTTTTCGGTACTACCCTTCGCTGTTTTTATAGCCGAGCGTTGCTACTACCACCTTTTGACAACAAAGGGGTGCGCGAACGAGAGGTGTAGGGAGTTTAGGGAATTTAAGGAATTTAAGGAATTTAGGGAGTTTAAGGAGTTTAGGGAGTTTAGAAAATCACTAATTTCTCTAATTTCCCTAAATTCTCTAATTTCCCTATCCCCCCCCCTTTGGACTTAATAGCCGTAAGGCTATCCAAACACGCAATGATACTTAAAAACCACCCAAAAGTAATATCTTCCACACGCATTGCTCTATATAGTACGACTTTACCATTTTAATGTCTAACCTTAAATCATTGCTATTATGAGTAATCGTGTTTTCAATCTTATCGTTCTTGATGAGTCGGGCTCTATGGAGTGCATCCGACAGTCAGCCATTAACAGCGTCAATGAGACTCTGCAGACTATCCGTAAGGCTGAAAGTGACTATGCCGACCAGCACCACTTTGTCACCTTTGTCACCTTCAACAGCCACACCCGCACCCACTACCAGAATGTTGCTGCATCTGAGGTTGCCGACCTTAAGGCCGATCAGTTCAACCCCAACTCGCTCACAGCGCTCTATGATGCTTTGGGAGAGTCGATAAATGCCCTTGCTGCAAAGGTGGAGAAGGGCGATAAGGTGCTTGTTACGGTGGTTACCGACGGCGAGGAGAACAGCTCCCGCGAGTATAGTGGCGCTGCGGTTAAGGCCCTTATTGACCGCTATAAAGGCGAGGGTTGGGTCTTTGCCTATATGGGTGCAAACCACGATGTCGAGGCTGCTGCTGCGAGTCTGTCAATAACCAACCACATCAGTTGGGAGACATCCAAAGAGGGCGTGCATCGTATGTCCACACTACATTGCAAGTCGCGCGCCAAGCTCTATGAGTCATTCTCTAAGGCCGATTTTTCGGCTGCTCAGGCCAACGAGAACTTCTTTAGCGAGGATGATAAGTAGGCTGTAGTTGTAAAAGCAAGAGAGGTGTAGGGAGTTTAGGGAGTTTAGAGAGTTTAGGGAGTTTAAGGAGTTTAGAAAATCACTAATTTCCCTAACTTCCCTAATTTCCCTAAATTCCCTATACTCCCTTTTAGCCACGGTTCGCACCGTCGGCTATTCGCTAACATAGAGAATTTAGGGAGTTTAAGGAGTTTAAGGAGTTTAGGCTATCCAAAACCGCAATGGCTACTCTGCGTATGCGTGTCTATATCCCTCAATCTTGTTCCACCCTCCGCGAGTGAAGTCGGGTACGGCTACAGGCTTGTTGCCATTTTCGATTGATAGTGCGCTCAGCTCTATAGGGCAGCACCACTCGGCAAGGTCATAGACATCCATATCGAGTGGCAGGCCGTTTCTGAGGCAATAGACCAAGCGGTAGTCCATAATGTAGTCCATACCGCCGTGACCGCCCACCTTTGCTGCCATAATCTCGGTTTGGGTTGTGATAGGGTGCTTGTACTGCTCCATAAGTCGGTCAAAGACATCCTTTGGTACAAATCGGTGTGTGCTGAGGTTTTCGATGTCGGCATTGCCCTGCGCACGCTCGCCCAACAAGAAGCCCTTGATGGGGTATTTGGCTGCATATCCGTCGGTGCCCGTGAGGGAGTAGTCGCGCGAGTATGGGCGTGGTGTCATCACATTGTGGTGGAGCTGAATAACCTTCCCCTTCTCGGTGCTTATAAGGGTTGTGGTGTGGTCGCCATTGGCAAAGTGGTCGCACGGCTGGCCTGTAACATCCTTCCAATACTTTGCTCCCGACGCTGCGCGTGTATCCATCGCCACAAGGGTCTTGAGCCTGTCGCCACGGTGTATGTTGAGCACCTGACATATAGGGCCTATGCCGTGAGTAGGATATACATCGCCACGATGTGTGCGGTTGAACTCCAATCGCCAATTATTGTGGTAGCGACTCCAAAACTCGTCAAGGCAGTGAATATACGCCCCCTCGGTGTGGAGTATCTCGCCAAACAGACCCTGCTGAGCCATATTTAGAGCCGTCATCTCAAAGCGGTCATAAACGCAGTTTTCAAGCTGTATGCAGTGCTTGCGGGTGCGCTCCGAGGTCTCAATCAGAGCCCAAATCTCAGCCATAGACATTGCCGCAGGCACCTCAATAGCCGCGTGCTTACCACACTCCATAGCATAGAGAGCCATCTCGGCGTGAGTTTGCCACCCCGTCATAATATATACTATATCTATATCGGTACGCTCGCAGAGCAGTTTCCACGCATCGGGTGTGCCAATATACTCGGCAGCGCGCTCACGACCCGCACTCTCCAAGTACTTTTGACTCCTCTCTATACCCTCAGGGTTGAGGTCACACAGGGCAACAATCTCAGTACCCTCAATCTGCGACCAGCGCCTAACAGCACCCACTCCGCGCATACCAAGACCGATAAAGCCCACACGCACGCACTCCATAGGCTCTGCTGCATATCCGAGCATATCCTGCTGACCCACAGGGCGCTCAGGGGTGTGGCATACAATCGTGCCGTCAACTATTTTATAACCCTTCTGCTCTGCACAAGCTGTAAACAGCAGGGCTAAGATGATGATTAAGTTCTTGATTTTCATATAGTTAGTTTTGGTTATTCTGCATAGAGTAAGTACTTGCGTCTCAGGCTCTTGAACTGCTCCACATCGGCCTTCCAGCGCTCTGCTATTTGAGTTGCGCTCTTGCCCTCGATAATCATTGGTCGGATGTACTCTACACCTACGAGTTTCTCAAAGAATGGGGTAAAGAACTTCTCGCCTAAGCCTGTGCGGTTGTAGGCGTCGATTATGTATTCGAGGTTAAACCCCTCGGCTATAATCTGCTCGTCGCTCTTGCCTCTGAGGTCAAAGCCGTAGCATAGTTGCTCTTTGAGAGGCGGGTTTTTGGCCCCTGCAACGGAGCGCGGTGTGAAGGTAAATGTGCCACCCTGCATCTGCGGATGTCCGTACATCTCAAAAGGGGCGTCAGTGCCTCTGCCAAGCGAGCAGACCGTGCCCTCAAACAAACAGGTGGAGGGGTAGAGGTATATTGCGTGCTGGCTCTTGAGGTTTGGCGATGGGGATATAGGGAGCGTGTAGCGACTCTGGTGGGTGTAGTTTTGGCAAGTGATGACCTCTACATCAGCCTTTTTGCACCAACCTTCACCT
>JAFNYE010000064.1 GCA_017383345.1 Alistipes sp.
ATATAGTTAATTTCAAAAAAGCAAATCTTTTTTGCTCAAATTTCTAATCTTTGTAAATAAAGAGAAAAAATTTTTCATAAAATTTTTGTCATTTTCAAAATTGACAAAATTATCGTTAAAAATAGTTCGCCAATCGCCATTTTGCCTCAGACGCCTGTTTGTGCTTAACAATATCATAAATAAGTCAAAACAATATCTCAAATTGTTTAATCTTTGCTTTATTTAGATTAAAAGCGAGAAAAAGAACATTTTTCTCGTGTCGCTCTTGAATTAGTTTTCTACGCAATGTGCCCGTACTTTTGTGTCAACAAATAAATATAAAGTATGTGTACTAAAACTAATTCCGCTAATCTTATTCTAATTGCTCATTTAACTTTTAGCGAGCGTTTAGACTGCGCATTAAAGTTAATCTTTATGACCAATTTCTCAATCAAACAAATTTCTGCAATGGTGCTGCCTGAGCGTTATGTTACGGAATTTGCGGCTATATTTATGCTAAGGTATGATATTTCCCCTGAGATGTTGCGTGGTTATATTTTGTTAGAGCGGTTTAGAGGTTGTACCGATTTATCAAAGTCAAGATATACAAAGGTGGCTCAGTTATATATTTTTCAAGAGTCTATTAATGTAGATTACCTAAAAGAGTTGTAGCGAGGTCTTTTTTAACGCTTTGAAAAGTGATATTAAAATTGTATTTTTGCAATGTAATAAATAAATTTTCAATATGAGCGTAGCCTCTTTTCTCAAGGGTGAGCATAGCACCGCTTTCTCGTTTGAAGTTTTGCCTCCGTTACGAGGTAATAGTATTGATACACTCTTTAGTAGTGTCGAAAGGCTTATGGAGTACTCTCCAGCCTATATAAATATAACTACGCATCGCACTGATGTGGTCTATAAAGAGGTATCTGCCGGTGTCTTTCAGCGTACAACTGAGCGCAAACGCCCCGGTACGGTTGCTATAGCTGCGGCGCTTAAGTCGCGATATGGAGTGGCTACGGTGCCTCATATTATCTGTAGCGGTTTCACAGCTTCTGAACTTGAGAATGAGTTGATAGACCTCTCCTATCTCGGCATAACCGACTTGTTGGTTTTGCGTGGAGATAGAGCTAAGGGCGATAATAGTTTTGTGGTCGATAATGGCGGCTATAGCCACGCGGTGGAGTTATGTCGTCAGGTGGCGCAGTTTAATAATGGTAAATTGCTCGATGGTACCACGCACAATGGTCTTACTACGCCATTCTCGTTTGGTGTTGCGGGCTATCCTGAAAAGCACGAGGAGGCTATGAACCTCCAGACCGATATAGAGTATCTCAAGGCTAAGATTGAGGCAGGCGCGGAGTATATTGTTACCCAGATGTTTTTTGACAATGCCAAGTTCTTTGACTTTGTGAAGCGTTGTCGTGCTGCGGGTATTGATGTGCCGATTATTCCGGGTCTTAAACCCCTTACTTCTCTTACGCAGCAGTCGCTATTGCCTAAGACTTTCCATATAGATTTACCTATGGAGCTTGCGTCGGAGTTTGTTAAGTGCAAGAGTAATGACGATGTGAAGTCGTTGGGTGTTGAGTGGGGTATAAAGCAAGCAAAGGAGTTGAAAGCTGCCGGTGTGCCGAGTATCCATTTCTATTCGATGAACGCTGTGGCGAGTATAGAGCAGATTGCTAAAAGTGTCTATTAATGAGCGTGTTAAATGATATTTTGTGCCGTCGCATAATGGTGCTTGACGGCGCTATGGGAACAATGATTCAGCGCTATGGTCTGACGGAAACGGACTTTCGAGGCGCAGAATTGGCAAACCATAGTTGTAAGCTGGAGGGTAACAACGATATGCTCGTTCTTACTCGTCCCGATATTATTGCGCAGATACATCGCCACTATCTTGAGGCGGGTGCAGATATAATTGAGACCTGTACTTTTAACTCGCAAGCAATTTCGCAGGCAGAGTATTGTACTGAACATCTTGTGAGCCGAATTAATGCCCAAGCATGCAGGTTAGCCCGTAACGAGGCGGATAGAATGAGCAAACTTACACCATCTAAACCCCGTTTTGTAGCGGGTTCTGTAGGCCCTACGGGAAAGATGCTCTCTATGTCGCCCGATGTAGATAATCCATCCTATCGGGCTGTAGATTTTGATACGCTCTTTGACGCCTACCTTGAGCAGATTGAGGCTCTTGTAGAGGGTGGTGTAGATTTGTTGCTCGTTGAGACCGTATTTGACACTCTTAATGCCAAGGCGGCTCTTATGGCAGCGCAACAGGCATTTGAAAAGTGCGGTAAAACGCTGCCGATAATCTTGTCGATTACTGTTGCAGATGCTGCCGGTAGAACGCTCTCAGGGCAGACTCTTGAGGCGGTTGTAGCTTCGGTTGCACACTTTGATTTGTTGGCTATAGGTCTAAACTGCTCATTTGGTGCTAAGCAGATGGAGCCATTCTTAAGGGAGTTATCCGATATTGTGCCGTGCTATGTTAGCGCCTATCCAAATGCAGGCCTGCCAGATGCTTTGGGACAATATAGTCAAACACCCGATATGATGGCAGCTGATGTTCTCCGCTTTGCGCAGAGGGGTGTTGTCAATATTGTGGGTGGATGTTGTGGCTCCACGCCTAACCATATTAGAGCTATAGCTGAGGCGGTTGAAGGAGTTGCTCCGCGAGTAAAGGTTGCAAAGAAGAGCGCGTGGTTGGCAGGTCTTGAGCCATTTGAACCAAATGGTGCATTTGTTAATGTGGGCGAGAGGTGTAATGTGGCGGGTAGTCGTAAGTTCTTGCGCCTAATTGGTAGCGGTAACTATGACGAGGCTCTGTCGATCGCCCGTAAGCAGGTCGAGGATGGCGCTATGATGCTCGATATCAATATGGATGACGCTATGCTTGATGCGCGTGAGCAGATGACCCATTTCCTCAATCTCCTTGGCGCTGAGACCGATATTGCGCGTGTGCCTATAATGATTGACTCCTCTGATTTTGGCGTTATTGAGCAGAGTCTAAAGTGCGTGCAGGGCAAGGCTGTGGTCAACTCTCTTTCGCTTAAGGAGGGTGAGGAGTTATTTGTCGAGCGTGCTAAGAGAGTTAGAGCTTTTGGTGCAGCGCTTGTGGTTATGGCTTTTGACGAGCAGGGACAAGCTACTACATACCAGCGAAAGATAGAGATATGTGCCCGAGCGTATCGTTTGCTTACCGAGCGTGTGGGTTTTGATGCTCGCGATATAATTTTTGACCCTAACATTCTGACGGTTGCTACGGGTATGGCAGAACACGATCGCTATGCAGCAGACTTTATTTTGGCAACGGAGTGGATAGCTGAAAACCTGCCTGGTACACATATTAGTGGCGGTGTGAGCAACCTATCTTTTGCCTTTAGAGGAAACAACTATCTGCGCGAAGCGATGCACGCAGTATTCTTATATCACGCCTCTAAGGCGGGTATGGATATGGCTATTGTCAACCCCGCTTCGGATGTTATGTACGAGCATATACCTATACCGCTGCGCGAAGCCTTAGAGGATGTAATTCTGGCACGCCGTGCTGATGCGACGGAGCACCTGGTGGCTATTGCATCGCAATATAGCGTACAGCAGAGTGGCGACACACCGACTAATGCCACTCAGGAACTGACTCTTGAGCAGCGACTGTCGCGTGCATTAGAGCGTGGCGATGAGAGTAGCTTGGAGAGCGATTTGGAGGAGGCAATGGCTACCTATCCTTCAGCTGCCTCTATTATTGAGGGGCCACTTATGGAGGGTATGAAGCGCGTGGGCGAACTATTTGGACAGGGCAAGATGTTTCTGCCGCAAGTGGTCAAAACAGCTCGAACAATGAAGCGCGCTGTAGCTATTTTGCAACCATATATGGGGGAGCAAAAGGGTGTTGGCGGTGCCGGTAAGTACCTGGTAGCTACTGTTAAGGGTGATGTACACGATATTGGTAAAAATATTGCTGCTGTTATACTTCGTTGCAATGGCTTTGAGGTTATTGACCTTGGTGTTATGGTCAGCCCTGAGGCGATTGTCAAGGCAGCAGTCGAATATAAGGTCGATTTTATCGGCTTAAGCGGACTTATCACTCCGTCGCTTGAGCAGATGACTATAACGGCAAAGATGCTCTCGGAGGCGGGAGTAGATGTGCCGCTCTTTATTAGTGGAGCAACTACATCGGCGCTCCATACGGCCCTTAAAATTGCACCACTCTACTCTGGTGCGGTGTTCCATATTAAGGATGCGTCACAAAATCCTCTGCTTGCATTGAGGTTGAGCACAAGTGAGCGCGATAAGGTTATTGCAGAACATAAAGCCGTACAACAGCAACTGCGCGTGGAATTTGAGTGTCGTAAAGATGTGTGTGAACAAAATCTGCCGCGTTTAGAGGTTGATTGGGATAAGCAGATGTGGGGTTGGGATGCCGATTTGTTTAGTATGAGATGGACTCCCGATAATATTACGGTGGCAACCATTCGCAAATATATAAATTGGCGCTCTTTCCACAACTTCTGGCGTACATCGCCTCATACAAAGCAGGGTAGAGTTATGCGAGCCGAGGCGGAGAAGATATTAGATAAGTTTGCCACGGCTAAGGTTCGTGGGCGGGTGCAGAGTTTTACCGCTTGGCCTGAGGGTGATAACATTCATATTAGCAGCGCCGAGTCTGGCGATATTGTTTTGCCAACTCCTCGCCAGCGCAAAGTCAATGCCGATGGTGTGGCGTTGAGCCTTGCCGACTTTGTTGCACCTAAGCACTATAATGATGCGGTTTGTCTCTTTGCGATCACTATACCTAAGAGGCTCGTTACAGCTATTGAGCGACATAAGGAGCGCGGGGATGACTATAATGCCCTGTTGTATCAAAGTGTAGCCGATAGGGTGGTCGAGGCGTCAAGCGAGTATTTCCACCGCCAGATGCGCTATATTTGGTTCTTCGCGTTTGAGAATTATAAGGAACTCTTTGCTGCGGAACAGAGGCTTACAATCCCGCAACTCTTTGCTGCAAAGTATCGTGGTATAAGGCCTGCGGTAGGTTATTCTTGTCTGCCTGACCAGCGCGTAATATTCGATATCGATAGATTGTTGCACCTTGGCGATGTCGGAATTTCTCTGACTGAGTCGGGGGCTATGTATCCGCAATCGTCCGTTTGTGGAGTCTATATAGGGTCGGAAGTATCAAAATATTTCATAATTGCATAATATTCCATTTTATTCAGCTGGGTTGGTGTAAAAACCGACCCTTTTTTGTATATCTATGTAACTTTTTTCTACTATTGTTTGTATTTTGAGGAAAAATCAGTAATTTTGCACATCTGTTTTCAATAATTTAGTTGGGTAAAATTAATTCATAAAATATGAATAATAATTCAGTTGTCGTGCTATTTGCCGATGAGTCACATACAAAGTATGCTCAGGCGATATGCGACCTTATCTATGAGTCGGCTTTGCAGCGTGGTACGGGCATTGCCAAGCGTAGCCCTGAGTATATCTCGGCAAAGATTAAGGGTGGCAAGGCTGTAGTTGCTTTGGATGGCGAGCGCCTTGTGGGTTTTAGTTATATTGAGTGTTGGGGTCACGGCGACTTTGTTGCCACTTCGGGCCTTATTGTCGATCCTCAGTATCGCCACACAGGCATTGCTGCGCAGATTAAGGCGCGCACATTTGAGCTTGCGCGTTTGAAGTTTCCTTACGCCAAACTCTTCAGTATTACCACATCGCTGCCTGTAATGAAGCTCAACACCCGTTTGGGCTATAAGCCTGTAACCTTCTCAGAGCTTACCGATGACGAGGAGTTCTGGAAGGGCTGTGAGGGTTGCTGTAATTACGATATCTTGCAGCGTAACAATCGCCGTATGTGCCTTTGCACAGGTATGCTTTACGACCCAAAGACGCCGCTGCCGGCAAATTCGCAGTTTCAGCCATATTGGATGGTTGTAAGCAATGCGTTAAAGAAGTTTTTCCATTTGAAATAATAAAAAATCAGAGATATGAAAAAGAGAGTAGTACTTGCATTTAGTGGAGGTCTTGATACCTCATTTTGTGTGAAATATTTGAGCGAGGAGTTGGGCTATGAGGTCTATACTGCCATTGCCAATACGGGTGGTTTTTCCGATGAAGAACTTGCTGCTATTGAGAAGCGTGCGTACGATTTAGGTGCAGCCAAGCACGCCACTCTTGATATCACTCAGGAGTATTACGACCAGAGCATCAAGTATATGGTCTATGGTAATATCCTTCGTAACGGAACTTACCCAATCTCTGTCTCTTCGGAGCGTACTTTTCAGGCTATAGCCATTATTGAGTATGCCAAGAGTGTTGGCGCTCATTGTGTTGCTCACGGCTCTACAGGTGCTGGAAACGACCAGGTTCGTTTTGACTTGACCTTCCAGATTTTGGCTCCTGAGATTGAGATTATCACCCCAACACGCGATATGACCCTCACTCGCGAGTATGAGATTAACTATCTCAAGCAGCACGGATATGTTGCCGACTTCGTTAAGATGGAGTACTCTATCAATAAGGGCCTTTGGGGCACGAGCGTTGGCGGTAAGGAGACTCTGCACTCTGAGCAGACCCTGCCTGAGAGCGCCTATCCGAGCCAGGTTACTCAGACCGAGCCTTCTACACTCACTCTGAGCTTCGCTAAGGGAGAGTTGAGCGCAGTCAATGGTGTTGAGTATCAGGATAAGGTGGAAGCTATCCGCGCTGTAGAGGCTATCGGCTCGGCTTACGGTATTGGCCGCGATATGCATATCGGCGATACCATTATCGGTATTAAGGGTCGCGTAGGTTTTGAGGCTGCCGCACCAATGCTTATCATTGCTGCCCATAAGATGCTTGAGAAGCATACTCTTACTAAGTGGCAGCAGTATTGGAAGGATCAGATTGGCACTTGGTACGGTATGTTCCTTCACGAAGCACAGTATCTCGATCCTGTTATGCGCGATATGGAGGCCTTCCTTGAGAGTACGCAGGCAAATGTTGATGGTACGGTAGAGATTACCTTGCGCCCATATAGCTATACCCTTGTGGGTGTTACCTCTTCTTTCGATTTGATGAAGACCGACTTTGGCGAGTATGGCGAGGTAAATAAGGCTTGGACAGCCGACGATGTTAAGGGCTTCACCAAGATTATGGCTAACTCGATGAAGATTTACTACAACAAGAAGAAAAACAATGATTAAGGTCGGAATTATCGGTGGCGCGGGTTATACTGCGGGCGAGTTGATAAGGCTTCTTATCAACCACCCGAATGTGGAGATTGCCTTTATCCACTCGACAAGCAATGCGGGTAATGCTGTTAGCGACATTCACGGCGGCCTTATAGGCGAGACAGATTTGCGCTTCTCGGCAGAGTATGACCTGACGGCTGTAGATGCCCTCTTCCTCTGCTCAGCTCACGGCCAGAGTCGTAAATTTTGGGAGGAGAATAGCGCTCCGGAGGGGTTGAATATTATTGACCTTGCCCAAGATTTTCGCGATGAGAGCTGTGGCTATGTCTATGGTCTGCCTGAGATAAATCGTGAACGCATAGCTGCCACATCGCGTCTTGCCAATCCTGGTTGCTTTGCTACGGCTATTCAGTTGGCTCTGCTCCCCCTTGCGGCAAATGGTCTGCTCAAGAACGAGGTGCATATTACAGCCATTACAGGCTCTACAGGCGCTGGAGTCAAGCCCGGGGCAACAACTCACTTCAGCTGGCGCAATGATAATATCTCGGTCTATAAAGCCTTTGAACATCAGCACCTTATAGAGATTGGTCGCACTCTGAAGAGCTTGCAGCCATCGTTTGATAGTGCTGTAAACTTTGTGCCTATGCGTGGCGACTTTGCGCGTGGTATCTTTGCTTCGGTCTATACCGATTGTGACCTTACGGCCGAGCAGGCGGTAGCACTCTATAACGACTTTTATGCCGATGCGGCCTTTACATTCGCTGTTGAGCGCGATGTCGATTTGAAGCAGGTCGTAAATACCAATAAGGCGGTTGTTCGCGTTGCAAAATATGGAACAAAACTGCACATCGTCTCGGTTATTGACAACCTTCTTAAGGGTGCATCAGGTCAGGCGGTGCAGAATATGAATATTATGTTCGGACTCGACGAGCGTATGGGTCTGAACCTTAAACCAAGTGCTTTCTAATGAAGATGTTTGATGTCTATCCCCTTTATGATATTGAGCCTGTAAGGGGATGTGGAAACTATGTATATGATGCTGCGGGTACGGAGTATCTTGACCTTTATGGCGGTCACGCCGTTATCAGTATTGGTCATAGCCATGCGCACTATGTTGCCGCTATAAGTGAGCAGGTTGCTCGATTAGGCTTCTACTCCAACTCGGTGCAAAACTCGTTGCAGGGCATCCTCGCCCAGAAGCTGGGTCGTATCAGCGGATATGATGACTACTCTCTATTCCTGTGCAATTCAGGTGCCGAGGCTAACGAGAACGCTGTAAAGCTCGCCTCGTTTCATACATCAAAGAGCAAACTGCTTGCCTTTAAGGCGGCATTTCACGGTCGCACTTCGGGCGCTGTTGCAGCTACGGACAACCCTAAGATTGTATCTCCATTCAACCGCACCGATAATGTGGAGTTTGTGGCGCTTGGCGATATTGAGGCTGTGGAGGCAAAACTCTCTACAGGCGAATTTTGCGCTGTAATTATTGAGGGTATTCAGGGTGTTGCTGGTATATACTGCCCGTCGGATGAGTTTCTTGTGGAGCTGCGAAAGTTGACCACAAAGTATGGCGTTGTGCTTATTGCTGACGAAATTCAGTCGGGCTATGGTCGTAGTGGCGACTTCTTTGCTCATCAGCACTCAGGTATCAAGGCCGACATTATCACCGTAGCTAAGGGTATTGCCAACGGCTTCCCTATGGGTGGCGTGATTATCGCACCGCACTTTGAACCGTGGTATGGTATGCTCGGAACAACATTTGGCGGTAACCACCTTGCTTGCGCGGCAGCTATCGCTGTATTGGATGTTATCGAGAGCGAAAACCTCGTTCAAAATGCTCGTCAGGTTGGAGAGTACCTTATCTCGGAGTTGAAGAAGATTGATGGTATTAAGGATGTGCGTGGTCGTGGCCTTATGATTGGTATCGAGATTGACGGCTCAGCCTCGGAGATGCGTAAGAGACTGCTCTTTGAGCGCCATATCTTTACAGGAGGTGCGGGTGCTTCGACGGTGCGCCTTTTGCCGGCATTGACTCTGACTTACGAGCAGGCTGACCGCTTTATACAAGACTTTAAGGAGTTGATTTAATATGAGCTACGCCCCATCCCTAAAACCTAACACCAGAATTGATGTTGCCGATATCTTGCGCGGTATCGCCATAGGCGGTATTGTGTTAATTCACTTTATTGAGCATCTCAATTTCTACCTCTTTCCTGAACCTTCAACTCCATTTATGGCTACGCTTAACCAAAATGTGTGGGATACGACATTCTTTCTGCTCGCAGGCAAGATGTATGCTATCTTTTCGATGCTCTTTGGTTTGAGCTTCTTTATCCAGCACGATAATCAGGCTCAGCTGGGCGTAGATTTCCGTCCGCGCTTTTTGTGGCGTATGGTGCTGCTGATGATGTTTGGACTCTTTGACTTGCTGTTTTATAATGGCGATATTCTTACGCTCTATGCCGTTTGCGGAGTGCTTGTCGTGCCATTTGTTCGCGCAAATAATCGAGTGCTTGTGGCAGCAACGATACTCTTTGCCTTGCAACCTGTTGAGATAGCCTATATCATTATGGGCCTTATAGACCCAACAACCACATCTCTCAATTTAGGTTCGGGCGCTCTGTTTAAGGCTATTTTGCCGGCGCAAGCTGAGGGTAGTATAGTCGATGTGGCGATTAAGGGTATTCAAAACGGTTTCCCTGTAAACTTCTTGTGGGCTATCGAACACGGCAGATTTACCCAAACCATATTCCTCTTTTTGTTGGGTATCTATTTGGGACGCAGGCGCTTGTTCTATGATGAAGGTAACAATGTGGCTATATGGAAAAGGGTCTTGGTGGGCTCTTTGTGTGCCTTTGCGGTGTTATTCCCGCTCTATAAGGTGGTGCCGAATATGATTGATACCCCGTGCATTAAGGAGAGTGTAAAGGTAATGCTCAATATGTGGAAAAACTTCGCTATGATGCTCTTCTATGTCTCGGGTGTAGTGGTGTTGTTCTATCGTACAACGGCAAAGAATTTCCTTATCAAGATTGCTCCTTATGGTAAAATGAGCCTGACCAATTACCTCTCGCAGTCAATTATAGGAGGTTTTGTGTTCTATAATTGGGGTCTTGGCCTCTATAAATACTCCGGTCATACTTCGAGCCTGATGCTTGGTGTGTTGTGTGTAGCGTTGCAGTATCTCTTCTGCCGTTGGTGGCTTAAGAGTCACTCTCACGGCCCGTTTGAGGCTTTGTGGCGTAAATTAACTTGGATAGATAAAAGATAAGATATGAAAAAGTTTACTACTGTTGCCGATATAGGCGATTTGAAGAGTGCTGTTGCTGAGGCGTTAGCAATAAAGAAGGATCGTTTTGCTTATACGGAGCTTGGTCGCAACAAGACTCTATTGATGATATTCTTCAACTCTTCGCTTCGTACCCGTCTTTCAACACAAAAGGCGGCTATGAACTTGGGTATGAATGTTATGGTACTTGATGTCAATCAGGGCGCGTGGAAACTTGAGACCGAGCGTGGCGTGGTTATGGATGGCGATAAGGCAGAGCATCTGTTGGAGGCTATCCCCGTTATGGGCAGTTACTGCGACATTATCGGTGTGCGCTCATTTGCGGGCCTGAAAAATAAGGATGAGGATTACCAGGAGCGTGTTATAGAGCAGTTTATCCGCTACTCGGGTCGCCCTGTATTCTCAATGGAGGCGGCTACGGGTCATCCATTGCAGAGCTTTGCCGACCTGATTACCATTGAGGAGCACAAGAGTGTTGCGCGTCCAAAGGTTGTTCTTACTTGGGCACCACATCCAAAGGCTTTGCCTCAGGCAGTACCAAACTCCTTTGCCGAGTGGATGAATGCGGCCGACTATGAGTTGGTGGTAACACATCCAAAGGGTTATGAGCTCGATGAGCGCTTTGTTCGCCCTGAGCAGATAGAGTATGACCAGCGCAAGGCTTTTGAGGGGGCTGATTTTATCTATGCTAAGAATTGGTCGGCCTTTGCCGATGAAAATTATGGCGCTGTACTCTCTACTGACCGCGATTGGACTGTCGATGCTCAAAAGATGGCGCTGACAAACAACGCCTTCTTTATGCACTGCCTGCCTGTGCGTCGAAATATGATTGTTACCGACGAGGTTATCGAGTCGGAGCGCAGTTTGGTTATACCTGAGGCGGCAAACCGCGAGATTTCGGCACAAGTTGTAATTAAGAGATTGTTAGAGAACTTGTAATGGTAAAAGTTGTAAAAATAGGCGGCAATGTAATTGATAATCAGGCGGCTCTGGCTCGCTTTGTCAAGGATTTTGCCGCTATGACGGGGCCAAAAATCCTTATTCACGGTGGTGGTAAACTCGCCACACGCCTTGCTGAGCAGCTGGAGATACCAACAACGATGATTGACGGCCGCAGAGTTACCGATGCCCAGACGCTTGATGTTGTGACTATGGTCTATGCCGGCCTTGTCAATAAGCGCATTGTGGCTCTTTTGCAGGCAGAGGGTTGTAATGCTATCGGTCTGTCGGGTGCTGATGGTGGCGCAGTTCGTGCGACTCGTCGCGCGGCTAATCCTATTGACTTTGGCTTTGTTGGCGATATATCGGTTGAGGGCGTTGATGCCGACTTTGTGCTTTCGCTTGTCGAGCGCGGGGTTGTGCCTGTTTTCTGCTCCATAATGCACGACGGAGCAGGTACGCTGCTCAACTGCAATGCCGACTCTGTAGCTTCGGCTGTAGCCGTAGCTGTGGCTAAGCGATGCGATACAGAGCTTGTGTTCTGCTTCGAGAAGGCGGGCGTTATGGCCGATGTAGATAATCCCGATAGCGTTATTGCGCAGATTAGACCGCAGAGTTATAAGACGCTGCTTGCCGATGGCGTGGTCAATAAAGGTATGATACCAAAGATTGATGGCGCATTTAAGGCTCTTGAGTCGGGTGTTAAAGTGGTTACGATAAAACACTCTGAGGCTCTGAATTTGGAGTGTGGAACAAAAATAGTGTTGTAGTATGCAGTGTGTTTCAGCCGTTGAGTGTGTAGAGTTGCTCTGCCGCCTTGTCGCTACTGAGTCTCAATCGGGCTCGGAGCAGGGTACGGCTGATATTCTCTACACCTTTCTTGCCGAGCGTGGGGCAGAGGTCAACCGCCTGCACAATAATGTGTGGACGGTGGCTTCGGGTTTTGATAGCGCTAAGCCTACGCTTATGCTCAACTCGCACCACGATACGGTTAAGCCTGCGGGCGGTTATACCTTTGATCCATATTTGGGTCAGGTTGTTGACGGTAAGGTGCTGGGCTTGGGTAGTAACGATGCGGGTGGCTCGTTAGTGGCTCTTATTGCGCTCTTCTCGCGATATAGCGATACTACGGCGCTGCCATTTAATATCATCCTTGCCCTTACTGCTGAGGAGGAGACTATGGGCGAGAGGGGTATGCGTGCAATGCTTGCTTACTTTGCCGAGCAACAGATACAGATTGATATGGTTATCGTTGGTGAGCCTACGGCAATGCAGGCGGCCGTTGGAGAGCGAGGCCTTGTGGTGCTTGACGGTGTGGCTACGGGCAAGAGTGGACACGCGGCTCGTAATGAGGGCGAAAATGCTCTCTATAAGGCTGTTGAGGATATCGCTCTGCTTAGGGACTACCGCTTCCCAAAGCGTAGTGGCGTGTTGGGCGATATAAAGATATCGGTTACCCAAATTACAGCGGGTCGCCAGCATAATATTGTGCCGGATAGTTGCACCTTCGTGGTTGATGTCCGCACAACGGATGCCTATACCAATGAGCAGACCGTAGAGTTGTTGCAGGGGGTGGTTAAACACTCCACTCTCACTCCGCGTTCTACTCGTGTGAGGGCTTCGGCAATATCGGAGTCACACCCTCTTGTGCGTGCTGCTGTGGCTGCGGGGTGCGAGTGCTTTATCTCGCCAACAACATCAGATAGGGCTCTTATGTGGGGTATGGCTGCGCTCAAGATAGGAGTGGGAGAGAGCAGCCGTTCGCATACGGCAGATGAATTTGTTAAAATTTCGGAGATAGAGCAGGGTATAGAAACCTACTGCTCAATTATAGATCAACTTGCAAAATATGAAACTTTGGAATAAAGGCTTTGAGCCTGATAAACTTATTGAGGATTTTACTGTCGGTGCTGACCGAGAACTCGACCTCCGCCTTGCCCGCTATGATGTTCAGGGCTCTATGGCACACATCCGTATGCTTGAGAGTATCGGCCTGCTTGAGAGTGAGGAGTTGCCTGTGCTTTTGGAGGCGTTGGAGGGTATTGCCCAGAGCATTGAGCGCGGAGAGTTTGTCATTGAGCCTGGCGTTGAGGATGTTCACTCGCAGGTTGAGTTGATGCTTACTCGCCAACTTGGAGATATGGGTAAGAAGATACACTCAGGTCGCTCTCGCAATGATCAGGTTTTGGTCGATTTGAAACTCTTTATGCGCGATGAACTCAAGAGTGTTGCTCAACATATCGTTAAACTGTTCAATCGTCTGCAGAGTCTCAGCAATGAGCATAAGGAACAGCTTATGCCGGGATATACACACCTTCAGGTGGCTATGCCTTCGTCGTTTGGCTTGTGGTTTGGTGCTTATGCCGAGTCGCTTGTAGATGATATGGAGATGGTCTTGGCTGCATATAATATCGCCAACCAAAACCCACTCGGCTCGGCTGCAGGCTATGGCTCGTCGTTTCCGCTTGATAGAACGATGACTACCCGTCTGCTTGAGTTTGCCGATTTGCACTACAATGTGGTTGCTGCGCAAATGAGCCGCGGTAAAACCGAACGCGCGGCAGCCTATGCAATCGCATCGGTGGCCTCTACGCTGGGTAAGTTTGCTATGGATGTATGCCTGTTTATGTGTCAGAACTACGGCTTTATCTCCTTCCCTGATAACCTTACAACGGGCTCAAGCATTATGCCGCATAAGAAAAATCCTGATGTGTTTGAGATAATGCGCGGCAAGTGCAACCGTTTGCAGGCTGTGCCAAATGAGATTTCGCTGCTTACGGCTAATCTCCCGCTCGGTTATCACCGCGATTTGCAACTGCTCAAGGATATCATTTTCCCTGCAACCACTACGCTGTGCGAGTGTCTGGATATGTGCGATTTTATGTTGCAACATATCAAGGTTAATACCGATATTTTGGATGATAGCCGCTACGACTACCTCTTTACCGTTGAGGATGTCAACCGCCTGACCCTCTCAGGTGTGCCTTTCCGTGAGGCTTACAAGCAGGTAGGTATGGCTGTCCAGCGTGGCGAATATCAGCCAACTCGTTGCGTAGAGCATACCCACGAGGGTAGTATCGGTAATCTGTGCAATGATAAAATTGCAGATAAGATGAATAAAGTGGTTGAAAAGTTTGCATTTTGAAAAAATCTTATTAATTTTGTGATATAAAGATAATGACTATGCAGAGCGCACGATTTTTTGGTTACTATTATTATTACTTCTTTGTCAATTAGGATTAAGGAGCGGTAACCCGTGTGCAGTTTGATATATAACGCCGTTCCTTTTGGAGCGGCTTTTTTGATACATAGAGAACAATGAAAAAAGTAGCAATACAGGGCTATGCGGGCTCGTTTCATCATATCGCTGCCCAGCAGTATGAGGGTGCAAAGGTGGAAATTCTGCCTTGTGACACCTTTCGTGCTGTAGCGCGCGCTGTTGAGGCGGCAGAGGTCGATTATGGCGTTATGGCTATCGAGAACTCTATTGCAGGCTCAATTTTGCCAAACTATAACATCCTTCAGCGCTGCAATCTCCATATTACGGGCGAGATATATCTGCAAATTCGCCAAAACCTTATGGTTAATCGTGGGGTTAAGTTGGAGGATATCCGTGAGGTTGAGTCACATCAGATGGCGTTGCTTCAGTGCGCCGAGTTTTTGGATGGGCACAATTGGCGTTTGATTGAGAGTGTTGATACTGCGCTCAGTGCCAAGCAGTTGCAGGATAGTGGTTCCCGTACCACGGCTGCTGTGGCGGGAGCATTGGCTGCGGAGTTGTTTGACCTCGATATTGTTGCTGCCGATATCCATACGGCAACAAATAACTACACTCGCTTTTTGATTTTGGAGCGTTGTGACCGCAATGCATTTGAACTGTCGGCAGAGCATTGCCGCGGTAATAAGGCGTCGCTCTATTTTAACATTCCCGACCAGTCAGGCTCGTTATATAAAACATTAGGAGCATTGGAGGGGCTTAGTATCAATATGACCAAGTTGCAGTCATATCCTATTGCAGACCAACCGTTCCACTATATGTTCCACGCAGATATGGTCTTTGACAACCTCGATACCTTCATTAAGGCTGTCAACCGAATGAAACAGATAGGTGTGGATGTACATATCTATGGCGTTTATAACAAAAATACAGACTTTGAACTATGATGAACGATATATTTGTTCCGACACTTTCACAACGCCTTGATGGCGTGGGTGAGTACTACTTCTCGCGTAAGTTGTGCGAGATAGAAGAACTTCGCAAGAGTGGTAAGCATATTATCTCCCTCGGTATCGGTAGTCCCGACCGCCCACCGCATCCAAGCGTTATGGAGCGCCTTGCCCGTGAGAGTGCTAAGGCTAACACTCACGGCTACCAATCCTATAAAGGTGCGCCTGAGTTGCGCGAGGCCTTTGCCCATTGGTACGACCGAATGTTTGGCGTTCAACTTGACCCCCAGAGCGAGATTATGCCGCTCATAGGCTCAAAGGAGGGTATAATGCATATTGCAATGACATACCTTAATGCAGGCGATAGGGTGCTTGTTCCCAACCCCGGATATCCAACCTATACATCGGCTGTAACACTTGCGGGTGGTGTAGCGACACCTTATACTCTTACCGCTGAAAATGGGTGGTTGCCCGACCTTGAGAACATTGATACCCAGGGTGTTAAGCTGATGATAATAAACTATCCGCAAATGCCTACAGGTGCTACTGCAACGCTTGAGCAGTTGGCTGCAATAGTCGCTTTTTGCCGTAAAAACTCAATCCTGCTGCTCAATGATAACCCATACTGCTTTATCCGCAATGCAGAGCCTGTCAGTTTGTTGCAGGTTGAGGGCGCTAAGGATGTGGCAATGGAACTCAACTCGCTAAGCAAAAGCCATAATATGGCGGGTTGGCGTGTGGGTATGTTGGCAGCTTCGCAGAGTCGCATTACCGAAATTTTGCGCTTTAAGAGCAATATGGACTCGGGTATGTTCTTGCCGCTCCAACTTGCAGCAGCCACGGCTCTCTCGCTTGGACGGCAGTGGTATGAGCAGCAGAACGAAGAGTACTATGCTCGCGAGAAGTTGGGTTGTGCCATATTTGACGCGCTGGGTTTGAGTTATGAGCCACATCAGGCGGGACTCTTTTTGTGGGGTCGTTTGCCGGAGGGTGTCGATTGTTACCAATTTTGTGACTATCTGCTCTACGAAAAGGGCGTTTTTCTCACCCCGGGCGGAATATTTGGTAGCGCAGGGGAGAGGTATATGCGTTTGAGCCTTTGCGCTCCGCAAGATGTGTTGGAAAAAGTACTAAATATTGTTAAGCAATGAAAGTTACTATTATAGGTTTGGGCCTTATTGGAGGCTCGTTTGCATTGGCTCTCAAGGCTAAAGGGTTGGCCACTACCGTTGTGGGTGTAGAGTCAAATCCCCTTCACGCAACAAAAGCCCTTGAGTTGGGTATAGCCGATACAATTTTGCCCCTCAATGAGGCGCTGGTTGGTGCAGAACTTATCGTGCTATCTGTACCTGTAGATGCTATCCCGCAGTTGGCAGTAAAGATACTCAACCGTATTACGGAGGAGCAGATTGTTATCGATATGGGCTCCACTAAGGAGGAACTTTGCGAAATTATCTCTATGCACCCTAATCGCCACCGCTTTGTGGCAACACATCCAATGTGGGGTACGGAGTATAGTGGCCCTCAGGCTGCTACGGCAAACTCTTTTGCCTCTCGTAATGTGGTTGTGTGCGAGAAGGAACGCTCTGATAGCAAGGCGGTTGAGCGTGTAGAGGCTATCTACCGCGCCTTAGGTATGGAGGTGCTTGAGATGGATGCCGAGCAGCACGATTTGCACGCCGCTTATGTGAGTCATATCTCCCATATTACCTCCTTTATTCTCTCGACCACCGTATTGGAGAAGGAGCGCGAGGAGGAGGCTATCTTCAATCTCGCTGGTGGTGGTTTTGATAGTACGGTGCGTTTGGCAAAGAGTAGTGCCGAGACCTGGATACCAATCTTTACGCAGAACAAATATAACATCCTCGATGTGTTGCGCGAGTATATCCATCAGCTCAACCTCTTCCGCAAAGCGCTTGAGAGGGATGATGTGGCCACATTGCGCGATGTAATCAACCGAGCAAACGATATTAGAAAAGTGTTACAAAAATAGTTAACTATGATAGATATTAAGTCCGTAAAACCGTTGATTATAGCGGGCCCTTGCTCAGCCGAGACCGAAGAGCAGACCCTTGCTACCGCTCAAGCTCTTGCCGACTCAGGTCGCGTAAATATCTTCCGCGCAGGCGTATGGAAGCCGCGTACTAAACCGGGAATGTTTGAGGGCGTGGGTATCCCTGCTCTTCCGTGGCTGGTTGAGGTTAAAAAACGCACAGGCCTGCCTGTGGCTGTCGAGGTGGCTAATGCCAAGCACGCCGAGAGCGCTTTGGCTTTCGGTATTGATATGTTCTGGATTGGCGCACGCACCACATCTAACCCATTCAGTGTTCAGGAGATTGCCGAGGCTTTGAGGGGTACTGATGTGCCTGTGCTTGTGAAAAACCCTATGAATGCCGATGTGGAGTTGTGGAATGGTGCTGTTGAGCGTCTGGCAAAGTGCGGTGTTAAGCAACTGGGTCTTATCCACCGCGGCTTCTCTGGCTATGGCTCGTCAAACTACCGCAACACCCCAATGTGGCACTTGGCGCTGGAGATAAAGAAACGCCTGCCTGAGCTGCCAATTTTCTGCGACCCTTCTCATATCTGCGGTAACCGCGAAAATCTGCTTGAGGTGTCACAGCAGGCTGCCGATTTGAACTTTAATGGCCTTATGGTTGAGAGCCATATTACCCCGCAGACAGCCTGGTCAGATGCTAAGCAGCAAGTTACCCCCGAGGCTCTTGTTACTCTGCTCGACTCGGTTGTTTGGCGCGCTGAGGGGTCGGATTCTATCGCCTACCAAACATCTCTTGATCAGCTCCGAGGTGTTATCGACCGCCTTGATGACGAGATTTTGCGCCTGCTCTCCAAGCGTATGGAGGCTGCTGAGGGTATTGGCCGCATAAAGCGTGAAAACAATGTGATGATTTTGCAGGCTACCCGTTGGGAACAGGTGGTTGAGCGTATTCTTGCTCGCTCCGAGGAACTCGGTCTTAGCCCCGATTTCCTTAAAATAGTCCTCGAAGCAATCCATATCGAGAGCATCAATAAACAGAAGCAGATAATGCAAGAGTAGCCTTGCAAAATGGTATATAGAGGTTGACTGAAATTTATTTGGTCAACCTTTTTCTTTGTTTGTGCGATTTACAACCTCTTTAGAGGTGTAAAACTTTGCTATTCGCAACTTTTTCGTTACCTTTGCGCAGTTAAAATGCAATGCTATGCAAAAATCAATGACAGGCTTCGGTAAGGCCGAGGTTAGAGTATGTGACAAAAAGTTTACAGCCGAGATCCGTTCGCTCAATTCTAAGCAGCTTGACCTCTCTGTTAAGTTGCCTATGGCATACCGTGCTGCAGAGTTCGATATCCGTAGCGCCGTGGCTAAGGTGCTTGTGCGTGGTAAGGTCGATGTTATGGTTAGCGTCGAGTCTGATGCTGTGCAGACCCCCGGTGTGGTTAACAACGAGATTTTCAGGGAGTATCTCCGCCAGGTGACCGATGCTTTGAGCTACTCGGGTATCGATGCGGCGTATGACTCTATCGTACCCGCTGTGCTTCGTATGCCTAATGTGATGTCAACACCAACCGACAGCGTCTCTGATGAGGAGCTGGCGGCTATTGTTGAGGCTGTCAATCTCGCCGCTCAGCGCCTTGATGCTTTTCGTGTACAGGAGGGCGAAATCCTTATCGCCGACCTTCTTAACCGCGTGACAACCATCGAGCAGTGCCGCGATGCAATTACCCCGTTTGAGAGCGCTCGCGCCGACGCTGTGCGTGACCGTATCCGTGAGGGTATTGCCAAGTTGGGCGTTGAGGTTGATGAAAATCGCCTCGAGCAGGAGATGATTTTCTATATCGAGAAGCTCGATATCACCGAGGAGAAGGTGCGCCTTGCCAACCACTGCAAGTACTTCCGCGAGGTGGCTGCAACCGAACCTATGGCAGGCCGTAAGCTCGGCTTCATCGCTCAAGAGATGGGTCGCGAAATCAACACCACAGGCTCAAAAGCCAACAACCACGATATCCAGGTTTTGGTTGTTAAGATGAAGGATGAGTTGGAGAAGATTAAGGAGCAGGTTCTCAACATCCTCTAATTTTGTTGTGAAGATTTTGTTGTGAAAAGGCAGCATTAGCTGCCGCTACCTTGTTCTCGGCAACCGACGCTGCGGAGCGAGAGCAGAGAGTGCTTGTACTCTATGCCGAGCCGCGAGGAGGAAGAGCCACCTTTAGGTGGGTCAATGGGTAGTACATAAGTACAACCCATCGCCTCAAACTTCGGCGAGCGTTGCTACTACTACCTTTTGACAACAAAATGGGTTTGATGGAGATGATGTATTAGCTGCCGCTACC